>CAZHPF010000012.1:10040-14500 GCA_964534095.1 uncultured Candidatus Saccharibacteria bacterium | reverse complement strand
ATGGCAGTTTTGCACTACTTTTGCTGCTCAAAAGTAGTAGAGCTGAAGTACAAAATGGGTTGATGTTTGGATCTGAATCGAGTTCGGGGTGACGAGGTAAAGAGAATTAAGGCGTGCTAACTGAGGCAGTCGCGGAGGGTTTGCTCAAACGCAATCTGCGGTTTCCAGCCAGTGTCTGTTTGTAGTCTGCTGGCCTCGCCGCGTACGTCTGCCGGATCATTCGGGCGTATACGTGACTTGTCTACTTCTATCCGTAGGCCGGAGATGTCCATCGACCCGGTCAGTACGTCCAGTATTTCCTGACCCGAGTGGCTGGCGCCAGAGCAGACGTTATACAAACTATGGGCAAGCTCATCACTGGTAGCCAGTAATCGATAGGCTCTGGCCACATCCCGAACATCGGTGTAGTCACGTTTAGTATCTAACCGTCCGATCGATAAGACATTATCTGCGCCTAAGTGCCGCAATTTTTCTATGAGGTCGGGGACTAAAAAGCCACCCAGCTGACCCGGCCCAATATGGTTAAAGGGTCGAACCACCACGACATCAAATCCCAAACCCTGGTACTCTGCCAGGGCGCGTTCCATAGCAAGTTTGCTGTGGGCATAGGGTGAACCTTCTGTAATGAGTAACCCATCTTCATTTATTGGCATTTTCTGGGTGTTGTCGTACACGGCACCAGTGCTGACGGCGATAACACGGACAGCTTTGTTATCAAGCTGCCGCAGTCGTTCCAGGATAGTAGTATGTACAGCGACATTGATATGGGTATAGCGCTCGGCCTGCCCGGGATCAAACGAAGCGCCTACCTGGGCTAGTCCCGCCAGGTTGATGACAGCGTCAACCTCATCCAGCGGTAGTGTGCTGACAGCTTCCCGGTCGGTCAGGTCGCAGCGCAAAAAGGTTTTAACGTACGGTGCAAGCGTAGGATCAAGCGCTTTGTCGATGCCAGTACCAATAACCGTATGACCCGTTTCGGCCAACTCGCGCGCCAAGTGATGGCCGACAAATCCGTTTACCCCAGCTACCAAGACGCGTTTAGACATATGTTTGGTATAATAACTCGAAGTGAAGGCAAAAATCCAGAAGTTAAAGTCTAAGTATCGTTTTACAGCGATTCTGCTCAAACAGCTTGTCAAGACGGAGTTCAAGCTTCGCTATCAAAATTCAGTGCTTGGCTATGTCTGGACGCTGCTCAAACCGTTCTCACTGTTCCTTATCATGTACGTAGTGTTTGCGGGCATTTTAGGTGCTGGGGCTGACATACCGCACTTTGGCGTGTATTTACTGCTGGGGATCGTCATATGGAACTACTTTACTGAAGTAACAACCGGAAGTATGGAAGCAATTGTGGGCAGGGGTGATTTACTGCGCAAAGTAAACTTCCCGCGTTACGTCATCATACTGTCGGGCTCAGTCTCGGCGCTGATAAACCTGGCCTTTAATCTCCTAGTGGTCGGAGTATTCATGTACTTTGGCGATACTGATATCAGTCGTTTTGCCCTATTAGCACCGCTGTTGATCATTGAGTTGTTTGTGTTTTCGCTGTCAGTGGCGTTTTTATTGAGTGCGCTGTATGTAAAGTTTCGGGATATTGGGTTTATTTGGGAAGTGGCAATACAAGGTGCGTTTTTTGCCACGCCAATCATGTACGCCATGAGTTTGGTAACTTCCAAAAGCGAGGTTGCCGCAAAGATTATCCTGAGTAACCCTATAGCTCAGATCATGCAAGACCTCCGCGAAGGATTGATCACGCCGCTCACTGGCACCACAACAGATATTTTTGGTACACCCTGGGCGCGAATTGTACCATTTGGGATAGTGGTAGTAGTCGGCGTAGTAGCGGCTGTATATTTCAAAAAACGCTCACCACATTTTGCGGAGGAAGTCTAGCATGTCAGACGATATTGCTATAAAAGTCGAGCATGTCAGCAAAGACTTTTTGTTGCCGCACGAACGCACGCAATCTGTCAAAACAGCTTTTGTGAATGCCCTCAAAGGCCGACGCAATAAAACCACCGAAAAACAGCACGCCCTGCGGGACATATCATTTGAGGTCAAAAAAGGTGAGTTTTTTGGCATCGTTGGCCGCAACGGCAGCGGCAAAAGTACATTGCTTAAAATCTTAGCCCAAATTTACCAGCCCACAAAGGGCAGCGTATCAGTTAAAGGCAGATTGGTGCCGTTTATCGAGCTAGGTGTAGGGTTCAACCCAGAGCTAACAGGGCGTGACAATATATATTTAAGCGCTTCGCTGATGGGGTTTTCAGAAAAAGAAATTGATGCTATGTACGATGATATTGTTGAGTTTGCAGAGCTGGAAAAGTTCATGGATCAAAAGCTCAAAAACTACTCGTCCGGCATGCAAGTCCGATTAGCCTTTTCGGTTGCAGTGCAAGCAGATGCCGACATTTTACTCATTGATGAGGTACTCGCTGTTGGTGATACAAGCTTTCAAAGAAAATGTTTTGAATATTTTAAGTCTTTAAAAAAACTGCAAAAAACTGTTGTGTTTGTCAGTCACGACATGAACGCTATTCGTGAGTACTGCGATAAAGCAATCCTTATTAATGATGGTAAGTTAGCTGCGAAAGGGAATGTTGACAACGTAACGGCAAGTTATAGCCAGCTTTTTACGAATGCAGCCAAAGGAACCGAGAAGGCTGCGTTGGCTAATTCACAGCGTTGGGGAACAGGAGACGCACACACTGCATCAGTTACAGTAGAGGTTTCAGACAAGGAAGTAGTAATTCTCCACGAGGTATACACTAAAAAAGATCTCCATAACCCCGTCATCGGTGTAAGAATAAGAGACGGAACAAGTCGAGACATCACTGGCACAAATACGCTACTCGAAGGTCGTACCATCCAACTCTTTCCTAAAAACACGACACTTACCTTACAATGGAGCCTTCCGAACGTGTTTAGTGACGGTGATTACGTGGTTGACCCTTCGGTAGTATCTGAAACACAGGAAACACTCGACTGGTGGAACGAAGCTGCAAAGATTAGTATAAAGAAAACCCGACGTCTCCCTTATCCTCTTGATCCTGGGTTCAAAGTGTCGATTCGCTGATGGGCTTATAGTTCACTAAGCATATCAAGTAAATCTTTTGCTGTTTCTTCCCATCGAAATTTTTCTACTTGCTTTCTCCCAAGAGCGATCAGCCTCTCGACATCCTTATCTTTCTCATGCAGTACCTTAATTAGGCTTTTAGTCAAAGCTTCTACGTCCAGTGCATCAACCATAATAGCAGCATCGCCTACTGCTTCAGGCAAAGAGGAGTTATTGCTAGCAATAACTGGCGTATTGCATGCCATGGCTTCTAGTGGAGGAATGCCGAAGCCCTCATACAGGCTAACGTATACAAATACACTGGCGCCGCTGTAGAGTGCGGGCAGATCGTCATCAGTAACGTAATCGCTAGGCTGGGCAACTCGTAATCCACGCTGCCGCATGGCTATAATCTTATCGTGTATGTCACTGTCTAGCCAGCCTTTTGCCCCAACGAGTAGAAGGCTGTGGCTGTCCTGAATAGTTTTTGGAAGTTTTTCGTACGCCTCCAAGAGAGTAATAAGATTTTTACGAGGCTCTAAGTTTCCGACAAAAAGTATGTAGTCACCGAAAATTCCATACTTTGCTTTCGCAAACGATATCTCTGATTTTTTTCTTGGGTAAAAGTTTTTAGTATGAACAGCAGGGTAAGCAATATGCAGAGTATTACTGCTGACGCCATAGTAATCAGATATTTCTTGCTTACTGTTTTCGGATATCGTTACAATTTTATTCGCACGCTTCAGGGATAACTCTACCTGTTTAACAAGGAATCGTAAATTTGGAGGTGAAACATACTGTGCGTAGTGTATAAATGACAAGTCATAGATGATAGGAACGACGGGCGAAAAAAGAGTTGGCCAGCTACTATAATGTGGAAATATATAGATTTTTTTGCCAAAGAATAAATCAATAGGAGGAAGTCTACGGATTGACTTTAGTTTGTTGGTAACGCGTGGAGAGACATAGATACGTCTTGTTTTAAAATTTTTAAATGCAAACCGTGAGTAGAAGGGCATGCCAGTTCTCGGTACGCTAACCTCCACTTTTACGTGCGAGTACTTTTTAGTGGAAATTAGACCATCAATTGCATAAAGTAAATCAGCAGTATAATGACCTATGCCGCTGAAGTGGGCAATCGATAATACTTCGCCATCAACAAATAATTTTAGCTTTCTCTTTTGCTTCGCCATCAATAGTAATACTATACCAAATTTTACCTCCTACATTAATGTTTGTTTAATAAATGTCGGTAACTAAGACCCACGTGTACCGGTATACCAAACAGGTTTACCGCTTGAGTTATACATCACTAAATTACCATCACCTTGCAGTACAAGGCGGGTTGCGCCACGTGTACCGGTATACCAAACAGGTTTACCGCTTGAGTTATACATCACTAAAT
>CAZHPF010000012.1:0-9940 GCA_964534095.1 uncultured Candidatus Saccharibacteria bacterium | reverse complement strand
TACCATCACCTTGCAGTACAAGGCGGTAGGCATCATTGCTAAGACTGTCCCCAATCTCTAAACGGTTTTCGCCGTACAGTCGATCAATAAAATCTTGATACCTTAGATTTGTTGTGTAGCTTCCTCCAGGCATCCAGGCAATATTTTCGGCTAAAAGACGAAAGCTCTCATTGAAATTACCCTCAGTACTAGATGTAGTAGAGTACAGAAAAGTTCCTAAGGATCCAGGATTTACCGTCGACTGCTCAAGGTAGGCAGGGCGCGAAGTAGAGTGCCATGAACTATCCCTAACAGGGCTTACACGGTTATTAGGATTAGTAGTACCTAAGCGGGTCACTGAACTTGACCAGACGTTAGTGCCAGTGTTGCGAGCAGTTATTTTCCAGTAAATAGGATTGTTAGTTTGTGCAAGCGTGCCTGTTCGTGAGGTATGTGCGGCATCTTTGAACGCTTCAACTCCAATAATATCAGCGTTATAAGGATTCGACACAATGATAGTTTTGTTGAATGTAGCGTCAGATATCCAACTAACTCCTTCAACTAATGCTTGGAACTTTTCATTGTAAGCGCCATCGACATCTGGCGCGGTTAAGCTGAAGTTAAACGTACCTGTCTCTGTAGGATCCACCGATCCGTTTACCATACTGGTTGGCCTACCAGCACTTGACCAACTATTATTTGCAAACGAACTAGAACGATTCTGCGGGCTATCGGTACCGATACGTGTCTTGGAATTAGCCCAGGTTTTATTACCAGTATTTTGAATCTTTACTGTTGCATAAATAGTAACGCCAGAACGTAGAGTAGGCGTTCCTTCTATTTCATCAGTGCGTGCGCTATCAGCGAATAACTGGACACTTGTGACTGTCCCAGCATAGCTTACCTGGGTTGACCCAAACCAATCGTTAAACATGCGCCAGAAGTTTCGATTGCCGTAGGCGCTACAACTATCTCCCTCGCCATATAAATTTGCTAATGCCGCTGCATTTGGCTGGTAAGGGGTGTAGTTGTATAAGCCTGCAGTGGCATCGTTCTGTATTGTTATATTAGTACCGCCACAACTTGGCGCGTTTGCCTGGTAAGCTACGAAACTATTGCGGCCAGCTGCATAGTTAAAGTAGTCGGATTGAATAGCATAGCGCTGGTATTGGCGTGCAGCGTTGTAGACCTGGTTAAAAAACCCATAGTATTGAGAATCGCAGGCTGCGGTATCCGGACAACCAAACCCGGTAGCGCTTCTATATTGGATACTCCACGGCCAATCGTCGGTAACAAGTGACTGCTCTTTTTGTAACAATATAATAAGGACTTTTGGGCTTACGCCACAAGCTTTAGAGACGTCATATATGATCTGGGCAGAGGACTTATTGCCGCTACCTATACCACTTTTACAATAAGCATCAGCAGCTTTACTAGGTATGTTTTGCTTATAGCTCTTAAGGCAAGTATAAGGGGCAGGGTAGCCTCTAGATGCTCCGTAGGCTGCGCGGGTAGTACCAGCATAAGGCTGTGTACCATTAGTGTCGCAAACGGGAACCTTTGCGTTTAAAAACGCCTGAATTTGACTGACCGACATGCTGGATTTATTAAAAAATACACTGTCAGAAATAATGTTGGCTTTTTTAAACTGACTGCCAGAAAGAGCTTGCGAAGCAGGGGTTAAAACAGCAAATCCTCCTACGATTCCTATTGTAGCGAGGAGTAACAAGAGCCGTCGTGGTGAATGAGCGAGGGTTATTTTCATCTAGTGTACCGTGAAAGAGAACGGCTGGGATACGCCCTCCGCTTTAGTTGATTTATAGGATACTACTACTTGCCAATCGCCTGCTGTCAATGAAGGGTTAGGCCGTAGCGGCGCACATTGGGTATATGACACGTTGGCGATGCTATCTGAGGTTGCGTTTAAAGTCGTACTGCCTTTAGTGAATTTAGCACTACATGCGCCACCGTCTTCTATCACTCCGCTCACCTGCGCATACACACCTGAATTATCGTTTCCTGTTACGGTGACGGTAACTTGCTTTACCGAGCCTTCATCGCCAGGGTCCGTGGGGTTATTTTGTTCATCAACAATACGTTGTTTGTTGTTTTCTACCTCTTGTTTTTCTTCATCGGTCGCGGGGTTAAAATTAATAGTTTCTTCAGTGTCAGGAGTATTCGTTTCGTTTCGGTTTTTATCCGTGGTGCGGCTATAGGCATACGTTACTCCGGCTCCCACAAGTATCAGAGTGGCTACAGCTATTAAGAATTTTTTGCTGGAAAGTTTGCTGAACATTTTCATCTGTTGGATCCTATTTATTTTAGCGGCGAGACTGCAAAGCAAAGATACCTTCAATCTAGCATAAGTGGTCAGGAAAATCAACCAACACCCGCAGTATAACTGCGTGGTATAATTTGCAGTAATGGCAAAAAAACAACCGATCAGTCGTGTGCTCAAGCAGTACCTCGGACAATTTGTCGACTTTCTGCCAATCGTCGTGCCTGTTGCGCTTGCCGTATTTACCCTTACCGCAGTGATATTGCTTCTGGTTGGTTTGCTAGATGGTGTACTCGTGTGGTTGATTGGGCTGCCTTTGGCACTGCTGGCGAGCATAGTGGTTGCACGACAGGACGCGGCAACTCCTAAACCAGGTTTGAGCCGAGACCAAAGACTGGTCAATATATTAGTAGCTCTATTTGTTGTGGGATGGGTTGGTTTCAATGTTCGCTATACGTCCCAACATCTTATTACTGAACGAGACCCGGGGGTTTACACCGCTGCAAGTTTATGGGTGGAAGAGGGCTCAAACCTTGAGGTAGAGCAATCGACTGTATTTGAGAATACCGATGGGGTAAGGTCGTATAGTGGTGGCTTTGCGCCCAATAACGAAAATCCAAAGAAACTAAATGCACAGGGAGCGCATGCTCTACCTGCCCTGATTGGTCTGAGTGGTAGAATCGTTGGCTCTGAGCACATGCTGAGGCTGACGGTATTGTTTGGTGGTACCGCACTCCTGGCTATGTATGCGCTCGCACGGCTAATGATCAAACCGGCCTGGGCGTTTGTCAGTGTACTGACGCTTTCCGCTTCCTTGCCTTTGATTTACTTCTCTAGGGATACGTACACCGAGCCTTTGCTTGCGACATTCACCCTTGGTGCGCTTGCGCTCTTATGGTCTGCCCAGAAAACGCAAAGAGCATGGTTGTGGTTTTTCGCGGGGCTGCTCGCAGGAGCTGGCGTCCTAACTCGTATCGATGCGTTCATGACTGTTGCGGCGATTTTGGGTGCAGTGGTAGTCTATGTATGCTTGGCGGCTCAAGCAAAGCGCAAACAGGCTCTGTTCCACGGCACGCTCCTGATTGTAGGCGTATTTTTGACCTCGCTCGTTGGTTGGTTGGATGTATCTCAGCTATCGGTTTCATATCATCGAAACCAGTGGCCGGGCTATATAAAACCACAGGTACAGCTTATTGGACTGATTTTGGGCACAGGTGCCCTGGCGGTGCTGGCGTCTTGGCGAACAAATCTACTAAGCCGAATAGACAGGGTAACTAAAAATTGGCGCGGACAGGCAACAGCAGTTGGGGTTATTGCGCTGCTTGGTGTGATTGCAAGCCGCCCGCTGTGGTACACCGCATACGCGACACGAAAAGTAGTCGACGAAACCGGTAAGTACGTCCTGAGCAATCCGTTTAGGTCCTATATCGAAAGTACGTTTAACTGGATTGTATGGTATATAGGGCCGGTCATGGCTGTATTCGGAGTGGTGGGTCTCGCGATCGTTGGCTATCGTGCTATGAGAAGGAAAGATCTGTTGTATCTCGCTCCATTTCTGGTGTTTGCCGGCACCACTTGTTTTTATCTCATCAGGCCGGCAATTTTCCCAGACCAAATTTGGGCTTCACGACGGTTCTTGTCCGTAATATTCCCAGGTATGTGCATCCTTGGTGCACTAGCACTCGAGAGATTGTACCAATATCGTGCCAGAAAAATCCTCAACCTTGATGGTAAGACGGTTGCAACAGTATTGGCAACGCTTGCGGTGGTGGGTTCACTGTTCGTTAGTTGGCCGTTTTTATTTACTCGAGAGGCTACTTGGTATGCTCCTGTTTCGTCGACCTGTTCACAATTACCGCACAACGCCGCAGTGCTATGGACGGGTAGTGCCGGCACCCAACTTATAGAGTCAACAAAAAGTATTTGCAACGTTGATTCTCAGGGGTACGGAAGAACTTTCAACACCGATGCCCCAAGCAAAGAGCTGCTCGCTAGGGTTTCTAAAGATGCTCGCAACAAGGGAAGAACACCTATCGTTGGTGTCTACGGTACGGAAGTTGGCAAGGTATTGCCTGGGCAAGAATCAGCTATGACCGTAGCAACCGTATTTTCATACAACCAAGTAGAGAAGCCCTTTAGTCGCCCGCCCATGAGTTCGTCGGTTGTTATAGAAAAGATTCTGTTGGCAGAGATCCTTCCCGATGGAAGTCTGAGGCTCGTTCCCGCTACGAATTAAAACGTAAGTGCATCAATGTATTGCGATCCCAATATACCGGGCTGGTAGTTTAATGCTTTGGATTTGTTGTGCTGCGAGATAGATTGCAGGGTAGTCCGGTTTGCGCTCATTAGCTTTGCTATGGCCTCCAGATAATCCTGAGTCGAGTCTGACTCAACGACCAATCCGTTGACGTCATTTTCTATAAATTCTCCAGCACCCTCGATACTTGCAACAACCGGTAAACCAAAGGCCATTGCCTCTAGTGTAACGCGGGGTCCTTCCTCGTTATGTGAGGGCATGATAAAGAGTCGAGCAGACTCTATCAATTTTCCGAGCTCATCGTATGGAACACGGTGATAGACATCAATACTGGGTGGCAAATTTTCGGGATGATTATATTCCGGCGTTGCTGCTGCGATTTTGTACGATGAATTCTGTGCAATATCAATGATTTTGTCCCAGTTTTTCGGTGGACTCAGGCGACCGATAAACAACAAATCATACTTTTTAGTTGGCGTACGATGTTGTTTTGGCGCAACGATATCAATCATTTGCGGAACAACACAAAACCGTTCTTGGCTTATTGAGAACGTGTCCTGTATGTACCGAGAGAAGCGTTTCTTTGATGCGACAATTCTATCTGCGTGTCGGAATGACCACTTCTCGGTCAGATGAACGAGTGGACGCAGAAAGAGGATAATGATTTTTTGCCGCATTGGGAGCCGCAACTTGGCATATATGGACAGGCGCCTTGCGAGCAGTGCTCGAGTGTAGAGAACGCGTTTGAATCGAGATCGCCTAACTAATAAAAGAGCCGTGGAGCATTGGTAAAAGGCAACGTCGTAGCCCTGTTTCTCAATTCTTCTAACGGAAAATAAGTTCCAGAGAGGAAAAAGAATACATTCACGAAAGAATGGAATGCATATGAATGCATTAAACAGCTTTCCCCTCTTCTTGATACCGATAATTGAACACTCAATATCGTTATCTAACAGCATTTTTTTTAATGCTTCGGTGGAATAAAAAACGCCGCTACGCTTGATATCGTGAAGTTCATCAACAATCACAATCCTCACGACAAGTCCTTAACCATCTGTTCAAAAGCGGTTACTATAGAAGCTTCGTCGAACTGTGAAAGGTTAGTTGCACGCGCCGAAGCGGCGATGGTTTGTCTTAGTTGGGCATCTTCGAGTAATCGAGCAATGGTCGTTTCGGCTTCTGAGTGGTTGGCCACAATGAAGCCGTTTTTACCATTCTGAATTACCTCGCTAGCTATCCCCACGTCGAACGTAACAACAGGTTTTCCATGCGAGATGCCCTCGATAATAGGCCGACCGAACCCCTCATATCGTGAAGTGAACGCAATGATGTCGGCACTGTCATACAATGACATCACTTCCTCGAAACTGAGGTTTGGCGTAAAGACTACATTGGTGAGATGCTCTTGTGCAACTTTGGTTTTTAGTGTCTCGATAATATGGCTACTCCCACCCGAGACAATCACATCAAATAGGTAGCCGGATTTAATAAGCGTATCGATTACTGGTATGAATTCAACAAACCCTTTCCGCTCGTAATTATTGCTAGCGCCAGATGGATAGTAGATAACCGGACGTTCGTTACGAACAGGTTTAGGCTTATTGTCTGATGGTAGGGTCACTATACATGGCACTAAAAATGTCTGCTTTGTTAGCTTGTATTTTTCTATAGCTTGTTGACGTGCCTGATTTGCCAGAAAGGTGATTCCATCGGCAAGCGTAGCCATTCTATCCTGAAGAACCTGGACTAGCTTTAGTCTTATCTTCCTAGATAGTGTAAGGGCGTATTCTTTGTCAGTTTGATGGTGGAGGGCCATGACGTTCTTTTGTGTGGAAAAGAATTTTCGGGAAAGCATCACGCCAGCAACCTCGTTGTGGAGGATTACATCGAACTTCTCCGCAGCAATATCTTTCTCGTGTCTACGCAAGGTAAGGTTATAAAAAAGTAAATGGGGCGTCCTGCTCTTGATATTGACAACCCGGAGCCTCCCCTCGGTCTTGGTCTCGCTCTTATTGGTGTAGACGGTTACTGTGTGTCCTTTTTTGCAAAGGGCATTCGCCAGTTCATATGCATAGAAACCACTTCCCCCGCATTTCGGCGGCCAAGCAACAGTCAGGATGCAAATCTTCATGAAATGAAACCTCTATGCGAGTACATTATGGCGTTCTTTTCTGAGATTTTAATAAGGACATGCCAGGGATTATATTGATCTGGTGGCCAAGCAGCAATACGAGTAAACCCCCAATATTCAGTATTGTCGTACCAATGACCGTCCCAATCGCCATACCAACCATGCCATAGGCAGGCGTGAGAAGAACTCCGAGCAAGAGCTGGAACCCGATGCCTGTTGCACTGATGTAATTAACTTTCTTCTCAAGCTTCATCATAGACATGATGACAATAACTGCACCAGTAAAGCTATTTATGGCCTGACCAATTACTAGTATTCGAAAAACATTGATGCCTTGCTCAAAGTCAGAACCAAATATCCCCATAAAGAAACCGGGTAGAAGTATAAATAACATGAATAAAGGCAGGCTAAAGGCAATCGACAACAAGGTTGATTTTTGTGCTTCCTTGGCAAGGGCAGAAGCATCACCAGTGTTGTGAAAGTACGATATGCGAGGGGCAATGATGGTGTTAACTGCGAAGAGAGGGAAAGTCATGAGTTTGGCAACCCGAGAGGCTATGGCATAGATACTAACCTGTGCGGGGGGCAGAAAAAAACCTACTATCAACACATCAACCCAGCCCATAGAAAGGTAAAGTACGCTAGCCCAGAGCAGGTGGCGGCTCTCTTTAATTGTTGAAGTGTAGTCTTTGATTCCTGCAAACTTAAACACATTTCCAATAGAGTCGCTGCCAGTACTTCTACGCAATATCCACAAACTAACAGCCAGGTACAGTGAACTGGCAACCACGAACATCAAGGAAACATTTTGCAAAGTCACAATGTCCTTTTGGCTAAGGAGCAAAAGCAAGGGTATGACAATGACATATAGACAATTGGTTGTTATGAAAACTGACTGTGTAAAAAGTCTCCGAGCGCGTAGGCTTTCCCCGAACAAAGAGGCGATGATTAGAAAGGGTAAGGATAAACTCAATAGTGATAAAGTTGTAGAGAATGAGGGCTGGGAGATAATTTTTCCAACCCAACCAGACAACAGTATCAAAACGGCAATCCCAACTAGTGAGCTTGCGAGCAGTATATGAACAGCGCGGCTCAGGAGTAATTGACTTGATATTTTCTGCTTTGTATCTGAAACCGAAGAAATGCTTCGAAGAACAAATTGATCAATTCCAAGCAGCAAAAACACTGTTGCAATGTTTATAAATGTCATGCCCAAGAAAAATATCCCCGAATCAGAAATCCCAAGTAGTTTTACGATTAAGAGATTGAATACAAACAGTAATCCAGCACCGCTGATTCGTAAGACCAGCGCGACCATAGAGGCCTTGAGCACAGGGCTACGCGACAAGCGGTACTGTTGTTTTTGGAGCGCATTTTTATATGTTGACATGCTATAGCTATTTTACCATCTTGGTCGCAAATCAACTCCCGGATTATCTGGCAAAGATGCTACACTTGGTATTACTAGAGTTGTAGAGTAACACTAATCAGGAGGATCTGGATCTTGGGTTTAAAACAATCAGCAAAACAGAAGTTGCGACCATCCGCATTTAAGGCGTACAAAGCTAAATGGGCGGCTACGCACAAAGGCGACAAATTTAAATGCAATATATGTGATCAGTCATATAGTGAGTTTGCACCATTTGGTGTAAAAAGACGCAAAAATGCTATGTGTCCCAACTGCGAGTCCGTAGAGCGACACCGTCTTCAGTGGTCATACATGATGGGCGAAACAAATATTGCCAAAGACGAACTTTGGGTAATGCATTTTGCTCCAGAGAAATCGCTCGGCGGCAAGATCAGGAGCATGTCCAATATTCATTATGTTTCAAGTGATCTCTATGATCCAAATGTCGACGTTACGGCTGACATCACAAACATGCCATTCAAGGACAACTCCTTTGACGTCGTGCTGTGCAATCACGTCCTTGAGCATATAGTTGATGATATTCGTGCCATGAGAGAAATTCACAGGATGCTCAAGCCAGGGGGCTGGGCTATATTGCAAGTTCCTCTGGACTATAGCAGGAAAGAAACCTACGAAGATGCCACGATAGTTAAGCCCGAAGATCGCCTTAAGCACTTCGAACAGCGAGACCATGTCCGCATATATGGCACCGACTACGAAAAACGCTTGAAAAGTGTCGGCCTAAAGGTGCAAAAGGTAAAATATGCCAATAAGCTCTCTGCAAAATTTGTGAATAAGCATGTTCTAGACAAAGAAGAGGTGATTTATTTGTGCAGAAAGTAAGTTCCGGTCGTCGGATCAAGCCAGCTAGGATTGTAATTGTCGGGCCAGTTTCGCCGTATCGGGGTGGAATAGCACAGTACAATACCCAGCTACATGATGCGATGCAGGGTATTTGCCAGGTCTCGGTCGTTTCGTTTAAGCGCTTGTACCCTGGGTTTCTATACCCTGGTAGCTCAGATAAAGAACCCGACAGTGATCAAACAAGGCGCATAACCGCGGACGAGATTATTGATGCATATTGGCCGCCAAGTCTCAAAAAGGCTGTGAGCAAAATTACCCAAGATAAACCAGAAACCGTGATTATCACGTGGTGGACCTTGTTTTGGCAGCCGGGGCTTGCATATGTAGCACGTAAACTACAAAAAAAAGGGATAAGAGTTGTTTATGTATGTCACAACGTGTTTGATCATGATGCTAACAGGTTGGTTCGGTTCTTCAGTAAAAGATTTTTGGCTGGTGCTGACGGGTACATTGTGCATTCTAGCGACGAAGCGGCGAGGTTAAAAAACCTCTATCCGGACGCAAATATTCTCAATACGACCACACTACCAGTCAGCGACGACTTCCCCGAGCCATCCAAAGCTCTACCGACAGACAATAAACTCGAGCTGTTATTCTTTGGCTTTGTACGACCATATAAGGGGGTTGATGTCTTACTTGATGCTATGACACTGTTGCCCAAACGGCACAACATTCATCTGACCATTGTCGGAGAGGTGTGGTCAGGCAAGGAACTGCTTGAAGCAAAGGCAGCAGCGATTGGCAACGAGACAGTGGAACTCAACAGCAAATATGTTTCTGCTCAAGCCGCGGCTAATTACTTTGGCCGAGCCGACGTAGTAGTCCTTCCGTATAAGTCGGCGACTGGTAGTGCAGTCGCGTCTCAGGCGTACTTTTATCAAAAGCCAATACTTGGAACATCAGTTAGTGGCATCAAAGACGTGGTAGGCGAAGGTAAAACTGGCTGGCTTGTGCAGCCAGGATCAGCCAAGGCCCTCGCGAAAGCCATTACGCAACTAAACCGCAAAGCCATTCAAAGAACCC
>CAZHPF010000011.1:0-14578 GCA_964534095.1 uncultured Candidatus Saccharibacteria bacterium | reverse complement strand
TAATTCCAGCGATCGGTAGGAACGGCCCGGACATAGCAGAAAGAAAAACAAAAACGGCAAAACTCAGGCGGTATACGATATTGACATTACCGCTGATTTCTATGATTGCCGCTATAAAAATTCCGTAAATAATGAGTGAAATGATACACCCGAGCCATGCGCTGCGTTTCATGATAAACGGCATGACTGCTAGACAGTAAAATGCATGAATAACGGCGATGGTGGTAACAAGCGGATTAATTCCCCAGGTGGTTGAAACGCCGGCGGGCAGGTTGAGGTACTGCTCGGCTATAAAAATTGCAATTACTGCTATGTCGAGAAGAACCAAAGAGTAAACGAGCTTTTTTAACCACGGGATAGGTACGTGTTGCATGTTATGTATTAGTATATGCCAAAAAGCTTATGCTTGGTAGCGCTCAGTCAGGGTGCCGGCGGCTGGCATAGTGGCAGCTTTATCAAAAACGTGCTCCCTGCCCCCAGTCGGCTTTCTACTTGCAGTGTTCCGCCCATGGCTTCAATAAATTGTTTAGCTATGTACAGTCCTAGGCCGGTGCCGCCAATTTCTCGCGTATCCGAGCTGTCTACCCGATAAAACTTTTCGAACAAGTGCGGCATGTCCTCTTCTGCAATGCCTATACCTGTATCCACCACAGAGAACACTACCATATCGCCCTGAGCAGTTGCCGTGACGCTCACAGAGCCACGCGGAGTGTATTTGATAGCATTCTGTACAATATTTTCGAGTGCTTCTTGCAGGCGTGTAGGGTCCGCAGTGACGTATAAAGGCTGAGCAGCGGCACTGACAACCTGATTGCTAACGGTAAGCTCCTTGCCGGCTGCTACTATCTGCGCGGCATCCATAACTACCTGCAGGAGGCTGGCGACTTCTACCGCCTGGAGATTGATAGGTATGGTGTGGTCTTCTTGCTGGGCAATTGTCAGCAGGTCGCCTAATAGTTCGCCTAAGTGTTCGGCAGTACCGTGCGCCTTGTTGAGATATTCAAGCAGCTTGTCGGGATCACGCCGAATAGCAGGGTTCAATACCAGCTCCAAAAATCCCTGGATAGACGCCACCGGTGTGCGCATCTCGTGGCTCGCCGTAGAAATAAAGGCACTCCGTTGTTGCTCCTCACGTTTTTGTTTGTCAACGTCACGCAGTACAGCAATAGCACCAGTTATGGTTTGTTGGCTTTCTTTGCCTTTTGTTTCGATCAGTTGATAAATCGGTGAGGCCACGATATCAATGTAGACTTGCCGTTGGTTGTGGGTAGTAAGCAAACTCGTCTTTTGGTTAGTTTGGCCGTTTTGCAAACAAAGGGTAATAGCATCAGCACCGTCCGCGGCAGCTTGTTTGGTATCGTTAGCGGTCTGGATAAGCGAACGATAGTCTAGCCCTAGCCCTTCCTGGGCTTTCCAGCCTAGCATCGTAGCTGCTCCTTTGTTAAGTAGTTGAACGCTGCCTTTATTGTTGATAATTAATACTCCGTCATCGATTGCTTCGATAATTACTCCCGACTTGAGTTGTTCCTGTTTGAGCATGTGCTGCAGTGCCAGCGTTTCCTGGTCGGTTTTTTTCACGTACCACCGCTTAAATACATACCAGCCGGCGATCGCGGCAACAGTTACTACGCAGTTTATGAGCAGGTTCAATCCTAGCGGTGCTTTGGTCGGTGTGGTTGTCCCCATGACCGTAAATAGCAGTACCAGCCAGGTAAGCACGACTGCTGCAATCGGCGCATATGGCCCTCCCAGACCCATAAAGAAAACCAGGCCGGCATACCCGAAGCGGTAGACCAGATTAGTATTGCCACTCGACTCAATAATCGAAGCAAACAAGATAGCATAAAGACTGACGGAAACAATGTGGGTAAACCAGGCAAACCGTTTATAAAAGAACGGATAGACGAAAAGAATATATGCTGCATGCATACCACCGATGCCCAAAACTAACGGTGTAATGCCCCATTTATCTTGGACTGCCTGGCCAGCGTGCTGCTGCTGAAAAATAAAGTAAGTAAGTGCTAGTACGGCCGTCAACCCGACAAGTACTAAGTGAAATATCCGGAGCCAACGTAGGGGCACGTATTGCATAAGCGCTTTCCTTTTGAAGATAGTATAAGCTAGATTGAGTAGGTTAGCCAGGGGGCTGGTTTATTGCTGGCCTACCCCTGATGTGTTATAGTTTGCTGGTTGTCTGGCCCCGTCGTCTAGCGGTTTAGGATATCTGGTTCTCATCCAGAAGATCGCGGGTTCGAATCCCGCCGGGGTCACCAGTAGACTTTTCTATACAAGAGTCTTTTTTAATGGCTTGTTGGTCTGCACAGGTTCGCTTTAACTGTAATCTTTTGGCAAAGCCTGCTTTACGTAATCTAAGAAATCGTCAATGTTTGTTATCCCTAGCAGAGTTCCTCGGGGTATGATGACATCCGCCATATCTGAATACAGGCCGCTTCTATAGGTCAGGAGCTCAGGATAACAGCGGTTAAGCGTCTGCTTAGGGTGCTCCTCTGCCTTTGGCCTGTAAGTATGACCCCAGACGACTGGCTTCGGCTCCTCAATATAGAGCCGTAGCATTTCTTGCTGCATATCCTGAGTAGCTTCGAGAAAGATAACAGTAGTGGGTTCGGATAATCTTTTATAAATCTCTGGTCCCGTGTGTACTAAGCTACCGGTCGTGTCAATAATTGTGTTGCCAACGAATCCACTTCTTTCAAGCTGTTTGATAATTCGTTCTAGGACTAAGATCTCGAGTTCAAGGTACGTCTCTTGGTTTTTAACGAACTGCTTGTCATGGGGTCTTCCCAACCACTTTGCTATGTCAGTAATACCTTTGTAGCCATGCTTTTTAAGCACTGGGCTGAGTTCGGCTTCTATAAGATCGTCACAGCAAATATGCGTAAAGCCGCCCTTATATGCAAGCTGTTTTGCCCAGTGAGTTTTGCCAATGTTGGACATACCCACTAGTGTTAGAACCATGGTGCCGGCTTGCAATCTATCTTCAAAATCCTTCTGCGAAATGCTAGCTGTCATTTATAGTTTTGCCAAAAAATTTATGATATCGGTCAATTGTAAAGACACATCCTCTAGCCCGGCGTGGAAACGAATAATCGTATTGTTTGGTGGGGTTAAGCGATTGCATAGTTCTGCAGGTTGGAATGGTAGTACCATAGAGCGGGTGCCTCCCCAAGATTCGCCAATTTTAAAGACCTTGAGCCCTGCAAAAGCTTTCTCTAGCTCGGCATCATTATATATGTGATCAAGCTCAATGCTCAATAGACCATTTGTGCCCGAGATATCAGCTTTCTCATCTGTAATTGCTTGGAATATCCGAGTAACTTTTTTACTCTCCTCGAGTATTTTTACTAACTGGCTGGCATTTGCGCCATGCATTACCAACCGAGTAGCTAGACTTTCTAGCCCACGACTTACGAGCATCGTAGAAAATGGCGAGACACTGTAGCCGTATACCCTGTGGTGATACGATAATTGCTTGAATAATGCAGGATTCTTACACGTGACCGAGCCCATAAAAACGTCACTATAGCCAGCGATGTATTTGGTCAAACTAAGAATGCTGATATCAACACCGTGGTCAAGGGGGTGGTATAGTACACCAGAAGCCCAGGTATTGTCGGCCGATGTAAGAATGTTGTTATCTTTTGCAAGTTTTGTGATGGCATCGACGTCGGTTAACTCAAAAGTCACCGAAGCAGGAGACTCGATATGAATAAGCTTGGTGTTCTTTTTTAGAAGATCAGCTGCTGACTGTACCGAGTCTGGGCTATAGCAATCGAATGATATATTATAATGCTTATCTAAGTATTCTGCATACCGTCGGAAGGGGCCATACACACTATCTGGTAAAAGCCAATGGTCACCTGAACTTAGGAGTGCTGAGAGGGCAGCCAGAGCAGTCAAACCGCTGGGGTATAGTAGTGTGTCTTGTCCATGCTCTAGATTAGAAATTAATGTTTGCAGTTCGTGAAACGTTGGATTGCCCTGCAACCCATAGCCGTTGTCGACGCCTCCAATAGTTTGTCCTTGCAGGATGGGCTTGCCATCTCCGGCAGCTCGGTAAGCGGCCAGAGTATCAAAATGCAAGCTACTACTCATATGAATTGAACGGGTTGCTCCATCATCACTCATGCAGCTATTCTAGCATGCTGTGTTCTAGTGAACAGTAAGTATGGTATAATCGGCACATTAACAATTCAAATGTATAAAGAGTGCAGTCAGAGATCTAGCTTGTCGACCTGCCAGCAACCTGCCAATAAGTGGTGTTGGTGCTCCATCTAGCCCGCTCGTGGAAAGATATTACGTACATGGCGCTATCCTTCCTTGAGGTATACGGAGAAAGGATATTTTATGTCAAAACAACAGAGCCATGGTATCGGAACGAGATTAGTGCACGGAGGTCAGAAACCAGATCCTATTACAGGGGCGGTGGCTCCAGTTTTGATTCGCACAAAGACATTCCAACAACCTGTGTTTGGCGAGAAGTCGGAGTGGCAGTATTCTCGGTGTAAAAACCCGACCCGCAGTGTGCTAGAACGTCAATTGGAGAATATTGTCGGGAGTGGTCAAGCAACAGTATTTGGGTCTGGTGATGCGGCGACGACCATGTTTATGCTTTCTCTCAAACCAGGTGATCGTATTATCTGTTGCCGTGAGCTTTACGGCGGGACTATCCGCTTATTCAATCAGTTATTTGCTGATTTTGGTATTCACACATCATATGTAGATATTGAAGATATAGAGGCAGTTAAAGCTGCTCAGACCGATAAGACAATAGCGATTTGGGTAGAAAGCCCTACCAACCCAAAACTCGGCGTTATTGATCTACATAAAGTGGGCAAGATTGCTCAGGAACTCGGACTGCGTTACATTGTTGACCTGACGTTTTCTCCGCCTTGTACAACAGATCCATTTGAGTGTGGCGCAGAAACAGTAATGTACAGCCTAAGCAAGTACTTTTCTGGGCATAATGATGCTATTGGAGGAGCGATTGTAACAAAAAATGAAGAGTTATATGCGCGATTGTGCTGGTTGCAATGGTCTGTTGGGGCTGTTTTGTCACCAGACGAGTGTTATCGTATTATACAAGGCCTCAAAACTCTTGAGCTACGCTGGGCACGGACTAGTGAGTCTGCCCAGACAATAGCGGAGCATTTGCAGCACCACCCAGAGATTAAGCAGGTCTATTACCCAGGACTTCCTACACATCCTGGCCATGCAGTGATTAAAAAGCAAATGAAGCATGGGTTTGGGAGTGCTCTAGCGTTTGACTTGCAGTCAGGTGATCTCGGACTTATTAAAAAATTTGTGGATAGCCTGCGCGATAGTGGGCTGATCATATTTGGAGAGAGCCTTGCTAGCCCTGAATCTATTCTGGCGCACCCTGCCACCATGAGTCACCGCAGCTTGACCCAGGAACATAGAGACAACTTGGGTATAGACAATAACTTCTTCCGCTTCAGTGTCGGATTCGAAGATCCTGCAGATATAATTCGAGTGTTTGACGAGGGCTTACAAATTTTTACAACTAGCCTCAAAAGCAATTGATTTAGTTATCCGATAGCTATTCGGCAAAGTTTTTGGCATCATTAAAGCTCAGTAAAATACTCACCAAAGCCAGGCTTTCACTTGTTACCTGGTTGGTCTTTCGAACATTGAACTGACGGCTTGACTCCCGAGCACGAAATACATACATAGAAGTTATTGCAGACAATATCTCTTTATTGGCGATTACGTTGTATCGTTGGAAAGTGGAACGTCTGCATATTGCTGTGCTTGCATTGTCTCCGGGTCGCCCATCCGTGCGTTTGAGCCACCTGCTGATGACGGGGTTTGCCCGTAGCGGTTATGCCCGATGCCTACACCTGTAGGAGTTTCGTATGTATCGCCAATGCTTTCATCTGCGAGCCGTGTATCTATGCCGAACTCGCACGCAGCCCAAAGAGTGGCTTCAGCGGTTCTGAAGTCCTCGCGGTCAATATGTAAATCTGATGTGACCCCAACAAAGTTGTCAGAACTCATGTTGCCAAGCAAGAAGTGCACATAAGCGCGTCGAGCTATAGGCAGTTCACCAGCTAGGATAGAGGCTAAAGCCGGCTGGGGCAAGTGAGCATAATCAAGTAGCTCACCTTTTATAGGTGCTGCTTGCCCGCCTGAGAGCTCGCTTCTGTCTCCAGTCATAGTAATTATTCAACCATAAATAATATGTATAGTCAACTACTACTAAAAATTACTGCAAGTTAAAGGGTCGTTGTGATAAAAAGTTACCTGACCGGCAAAGACCAAACCCTGCTTCATACCTGAAGCTCCCACCCATATCTTCCCTCGACCGGCATATCAGGTACTGGTTGTACTCCTTTAATTCTTTCTAGTGCCAGTTCGGTAACTCCATAGTAACCTCGTCCATGCATGGGTGAGTCAGGATCTAGGTATTCGTCTATAATTGCGTCGCAAACAATATCAAACATACTACCATTGGACGTCATAGACCCTATGAGCGGGCAACCGCCCTGCCCTACTGCTATGGAGGGTTCAAGAGGCTTTAGTAGCCTTCTTCCTTCGTCTGTGGCGAGATAATTGCCGGCATGCATTGCTGCTGTATCATCTATATTCCGTGCCCTGAGTTCGTCGTCGGGCTTAATATCTCGCGGAAGCCATCCGTCGTTATATGGATTACTAGTGTTTCTCTCAATGCGACTAAGCAGCGCAAGGCCTATATCGTAACTTCGACCAAACATCTGTGACATAGCCGCGTCCGCCTCTCTATCTTCACGTTCGCCAATTCTATGAGCGATAGCTCGGGACACTCCTTTCAGGCATAGTTGCTTGGAGTTAGGTATGGTTGGCTCTATTGCCCCATCAATCTCAATACCCAAAAATGCTCCAGCTGCCCTCGTGATCATCGCCGCGTTCATAAGGCCGTAGTCAGCGAGCTGGCCAATCGTCCTGTTAGTACGGTCTGCTCTTTGTTGTAAGTAGGGTGAAGCCACAAGCTGTGTCCGCAGCTGCTCCACTGAGGTAGTCATTTGTATATTTTACTACATTTATAATAATAACGCAAGCGGAGTGTAGAGCAATACAGAAAACAAGCGGTTGTCAGGCGGTGCGGTAATTTGTTGAGCAATCGCTTATACTAAAGGTATGCTCGATCATCATATTCAGCGGGCGATTGTGTACCGTTTAGCGCTCAAGCCGAGTGTGCGTTTTAGCGAGTTGAAGCCCGACGCTATAGAAAATAAGCTATTTACTTATCATCTCAAGAAAGTTATCGTAGCCGGTTTGGTCAGCAAAAATCCTGATGGAAAGTATGAGCTGACACCGGAGGGGCGCTTGTTGGGCGTCCATGTATTGGAGCGTACCGAAGCGATCGTTGACCGGGCGTACTCGGTGTTGTTTTTGGTGATACGCCGAAAAACAGACGGTGCATGGTTGCTGTATCGCCGCGGCAGCCATCCGCTGTATGGACGGGCTGGGTTTATGCATGCTATCCCGAATGCTCAGGAGACTTCGCTCGAGACGGCAGCCCGGTTCTGCCAAGAGAAAACCGGGCTTAAGGCCAGCTTTTCGATGTTGGGCAGCGGCTTTTTTCGAATATTTGAAAATGGCAACCTGGAAAGCTTTACTAACTTCACGTTACTGGTAGGCGAGGATGCTGAGGGAACGCTAGCTGGCAACGATACGCTGGCCGACTATTACTGGACAGATCGGATTGACTTAAACGATGCTGCCCTCTTACCAAATATGCCGACGCTTATCGAGCTGTACGAGGCGGGCGAACCCTTTTTTGTCGAGAAAACATTACATATACAGCTAAGCGGCCAGTAATACGTCGAGCTGAGCTACTTGCGAATCAGTTCCAGCCTGGTGAACCGCTACGGCGAGCTGACTGTAATGGTTGCCCGGTGCGAGCTGGGCAACAGACGGCAAAGCGTCGTATTCCGGCGCAAGCGATATAGTGGCTTGGACAAGTCCCATGCTGCCCTCGCGCACCATTAACTGTGTTTCATGGTTCGTAAAGGGTCGTTCTGGATCGGATACTACCGGGGCGATACGTACACATTCCGCCAAGTATCCTGCATAGGCGAAGGTCTTCCCTGTCCTTAGGCGGATTTTTTCTAGCTGCGAGGCGTTGCTGCCCACCATATAGCCAGCTAGATAGTTAAACGACAACATATAAGCCCATCTATAGGCATCGACCATGTTTTGGCGAAGACTCTGGGGTGTGGGGCGCTCTGCTAGACTATCTGCGCCTAGTTTGGGTAGCTGGGTGTGTCGTTGAGCGGTCTCGCCGCTAGGATCGGCTAATAAATACAAAGCGGTACCTATGGCCGCAAACTTTGCCACATCTGCCCACTCGTCGACTTCTTCTGCGGTTGTGGAGAGGTCAAAACCTTGAGCTACAACGCCCGCGCCAAGGGTTTGCTCTTCAATAATAAGTGTTCCGGGCGGCCGGTTTGGCCCACTTCGCCGGTTAATCTCGTGTTCGTCTCGTGCCTTGGCCGGCACGTAGTGTGGCGTCTGGTCGGGCAGCTCGGTTACGGGGTTTATGTTAAATCGGGTGGGTGTGCATGTATTTCTCATGCTTCTCAGTTTGAATGATGGTTAGCCTAAAAGCAGTGAATACTTTTTCACTAAATGAGGTTAAAAGCCTGACCTTTTGGTATCCAGGTGTATCATGTGAGCGTTTTACACGATGGCTGCAAGCGCCGGCAGATAATTTGCCGGGTCTTGCCGACGAGGGTCAATCCCGGGATCATCCGTGGCTCGCAGAACAAAATTGGTGTACATACTTAGGCTCCGCTCCGCCACACTAATGCGAAACTCCTGTTCCCATGTTGGGTCTTCGACCAGCCTATCAGCAAGGTGTTTGTAGAAGATATCTGCCGTGTCGGGCTGCTGGTGCTGAGTGTGCAACATGTGGAAAAAGTAACCGGCGTCAAGTGCGCGCGGTACGGCATATTCCGGGCGCCGGTCATGGGTTCCAAACTCTCCATCCAGTAGTACGATACGTCCGTTTGGACGGATCAGCATGTTGTCAGGTTTTAGGTCGCCATGAGTGACACCCGGCTCCACCACATCTATCGAGCTATCAGACAAAAGTTCCTCAAGGGCATGTGCCAAGCCAGTGTCTGGTAGCTGAGCTAATGCCTGGCCTACTTTTCCTTCCCGACGGTTTCTTAGCCAGGCTTTGGCATCACCTTCCCAAGGGACTGTCATTCTTCCTAGCTCACAAACAATATCTGCTACCGGTTCGACCAATTCTTTTAGCGCGGCTTCCGCAGGTTTTTCTCCTTTAATCCACTCAAATACAGCAGCCGAGCCGACATGAAAGTCCCCAAACACATCTTTGAATGCTTGGGAATGCGTAATGGGTACGTCAAATGTTTGAGGTCGCCGGCTTCCTATGGCCTGAGTCCAGGCCACCGCGTTTCCTAGATCGTGCTGACCCTGGTTGCTTGTGGCCCGTTTAATCACCGTGTGGCTTCGGCTGCCTAAAACTTCAGTTACAGTATATTTAGGGCTACTTGGGAGCGATCGATATTGGTAGGCTGTGCCTTCCCCGTGCCAGGAGCCTGCCTGAGGGCGAGATGTTTCGGTGTGCGTCATTGCCGCCATTATACGCAGGTGTCTTTGGTTAACCAAAAGCGTCTTAATAACCAACGAGTGGTATATTCGTCCAGTCGGTAGTGTACGCCGGACTTTTATTGGCTTGTAGCGGCTGCCAAATATTGGCAAGCCGGGTAGAAGCATAGTCAACGGTACTATTGCCGAACCGTTCATTAATAGTATCGATGGCAGCCATACGAGTCTGGGAGGCAGTATGAGCAGGAACGTTTACTTGCCCTAATATGTCTGTCTGGAGTGAACGAGCCGAGGATAAGCCGCTGAGCCATATACCGGCACGATGATATGGCGTGTGAGGCTGGTAGAGACGTTCAAGTTCTCTTACGAGCAGTGCAATAAGCTGGCCGGTATCGGCAGTAGGCTGCGGTAGAACAACTTCCTTGCTCCAGCTTTGGTGTCCGGGCTTTTGGCGGTTAGTAGTAAGGAAAAGGCCGATGCGGGAGGCTAGTTGGTCGTCTTGCCGGAGCCGAAAGCTGGCTCGTACGGTAAAGGTAGCGATAGCTGACTGAAGCGATGCAAAATCATCAGTATCATGTCCAAAGGTACGACTGCGGGCAATAATTTGCCGTGCCTTTTGCTCTGTTTGCAATGGAAAGCACGAAGTCCCGTTTAACTCCGCAACAATTTGTCGACCCCGCACCCCCATTAATTGCTGGGCGTACTGAGGAGAAAGTCCTGCCAGCGCCTGGGCGGTATAGAGGCCTGTTGCTTTTAGCTTGGGGGCGAGTCGCCAGCCAATTCCCCAGACGTGTTGTATATCGGTCGAAGCAAGATAGGGCGCAGAACTACGCTGGTCTAGTGTTAATACGCCACTTGCTGCAGTGCTTGCTTTAGCCTGCTCGCTGGCTAGTTTGGCAAGTGTTTTTGTGGGTGCAATACCGATAGATACGGGTACTCCTACCCAGCGGAAGATACGGGTGCGTGCCTCTATGCCCCACGCTGCAAAGTCAGTGATTGGGAGGTGTTGAAGATCTAAAAATGCCTCGTCAATAGAATAAATTTCCAGTCGGGGGGTAATGCTGGCCAGAAGCGCTATGATGCGCCGTGAAATATCACCGTATAGTTCAAAGTTAGCGCTAAACTGTACTACACGCTTGCGCTTAAATACCTCACGATACTTGAATGCCGGTGCTCCCATAGGGATACCAAGTGTCTTTGCTTCATTACTGCGCGCAATGACGCATCCGTCATTGCTGCTGAGCACTACCACCGGTTTATCTTGTAACCCCGGCCGGAACAAGCGTTCGCAGCTCACAAAAAAGTTATTGCAATCAATGAGCGCAAAAAGCGGTGAGGCGCTCATGTATTCCACCTGTGGCGCGTTATGGTAGCAGTGACTACGCCCCAGATTTGGCCGTCTTTGCCCATCGTGTTGAGAGCTGACACTTTTAGGGTGTCCGCCTGTGCCCAGAGTACAAGATCGTTGCGGCGAGCAATCAACGAACGGTCGACCAGCAAGACGTTGCCGGTAGCCGTGCGGACAAAAAACGTGCTGACAGGGTTTTTGATAAGCAGTTGATGCAAGTCAAGGGATTGGAGAGAGCTGTCGGTCGCTGGATTGGGGAATCCATCATGCACGCCAACTTCCTCAGGATTTTGATAGTACATAGTATAACCATCCTTTTTTGTAGGCTTAGTAGTGGGTGGGTAGCCTGTCGTCGAGGCGTGTGCCGGGGGCGAAGACGACGAGAGTGGTTATAAGACTGTGGGTAGAAATACAGCTGAACCGTAAGTACCTACATGACTGTATGTAGTATACGCCTTTTGTCTAGTTGCGGCTACGAGAGGTCAAGATCATCGAGGAATTTGGCTAGTTCGCGGGGAGTTACCTCGGCTTTAATAATGTAGCCGTCGGCCATTGCTTCTATACTTTCTTTATTGGAGCCAGTAAGTTCGAGGTTGGTAGTGATGATAACTTTGGCGTGTAGCGCGGGAGTTTGCGAGGGGTCTCTTAGGCGGCGAAGGATCTCTGTGCCGGTAAGGTTGGGTATCATGATGTCAAGCAGGATAATGTCGTATGTATCACTCTGGGCTTCGCGGAGAGCCTGGTTGCCGTCAACTACTACCTTCACTGCATACCCGGCGTTTTCCAGAGTGTGAACGTAGAGGTCACTAATAAATTGCTCGTCTTCAACGATAAGTACGTGGACTGGGCTGGGACGGGTCGATGTATTCATGTGAGTTTACTTTCTGTAGAGTGAGTGATTTTTAATCCAACCGTGAGCCGTGCGGGTCATAGTACTATTATTGTCCTTTTTGGCGTTGTCATCAAGTGAAGAATACGGCGAAACGGTGAATGTGAATGTACTGCCCTTGCCTTCAGTTGAGTTTACCCAAATACTCCCATTATGGGCATCAAGGATGGCTTTGCTAATGTAGAGCCCCAGGCCGGTACCACTGATTTGGGAACGGTTACGGTGATTGCGGTGAAATTTCTCAAACAATGTGGGCAGGACGTTTGCTGGTATTCCAACGCCGGTATCTTTTATGGAAGTTTCAACCATGTGGTCGGTATTGAGCTTAGCGCTGATAGTTATTTCTTTGCTGGTGGTACTGTATTTGATGGCGTTATCAAGCAGGTTGCAGATAACTTCGTATATAGTCGTGCGGTCTACGGCAACAGGCGGTAAATTGGGCTGGATGTCTTTGGTAATAATCTTGTCGTGAGCGCGTGCCTCTATGCTCATATCCTGACACGCCCGGTCAATAATATTGACCCAATTTTCTTCTGCGAGATTGACTACTAGTTGGTGCTCTTGAACGCGTGCTACGTTAAGGATGTTGTTGACGAACCCAGATAATTGGCGTGCGGATGCCTGGAGGCGATCCATGTATTTACTGGTCGTTTCGTTAAGGTTATCATGGAGTTCATCTTCGAATGCTTCAATATAGCCTCGCATGATAGTAAGAGGTGTACGCAGTTCATGCACGGCTAAGGCTACAAAGTTTATGGATTGATCGTCCTGGTCATACTCTTCGGTGTGGTCAAAAAGTGTTAATACAAACTCAATCCCTTCAGAGTTATCCCGATTGTAGGAGCCGGCGATATCGCACTGTCTCTGTTGCTCAGGATTACGTTTTGAGCGTACCCGAACCCGCCGCCAGTAAGCAGTAGCAGTGGCTTTGTTTTGCTGGCAGTCTGCAATCCACGAATCCAGGGTAAAGTCGCTCGAAAACTCTATGTCGAGTGCGTCATACAGTGGTTTACCAAACAGTTCGGCGCTTTCAACTCCGAAGTAACTCAAGGCGTTATCAGTGGCGAAAGTAACTTGCTGCGTTTTGTTGAATACAAATACTGGCAATGGTAAGTGACTTAATATGTCGCTTGCTTGAGTGGCTTGGGTACGATGCTGGTTCGCTAGCTGGTCGACTGGTAGGTTTGCAAGCTCGTGGATCTGCTGAATAAGCTCTGTCACGTATCCCCGGCCAATCCGTATCGTCTCAAGCTTTGGTGCTCCCACTCCGTGGTGCGATGGCGAGACATGCAGGATTGCTTTACTGATAGCCTCCAGTGGGACGGTTGCCGAATGTGATGCGACTTTGGCAACTACAAATGCTGATACTGCGCTTCCCGCTATTCCTGCAATAAGCGCTTGCATGCCGCCTATAAGCTCCTGCCTGTAGAGTAGCCACACTACCCCGTCAATTATTAGTTGGGAAAAACAAGTCACTAACCACACACGGCGAAAAATTTGTTGTGTTACTCGGTGTAAGCTATTCATGGTCTTGTGTATTAAGGGCTGTAGGTAACTTCTGAAGCGGAACTAACGAGCGTAAACCACGTTTGCCCCGGATTAATGCCGATCTGTTTGCCTGAACTATCAATAAGCGCTAACTGTTCGCCGCGGTTTGTTTTTTTCCAGCGAGCTTTTGTTGCCGTACCATTCTGGAAAATGTAGGCTTGCCCACTGCCCTTTGTCTGGTAGACAGAGTAAATGCCGGCGTAACGGTGCGGCATTATCAGCGCTACCACAACGTTTGGCGCAAGCTGTTTGCCCGATTTGTCGTCGGTGTGCGGTTGTCCGCCCTCGCTGCGCTTATAGGTATTGGACGATTTGTCATAAACATAGTGCGGGTTGTAGAGGTACGAAGATATGGAAAAATCAATTGTTTTGGCGGTGACCTTTTTGCTGGGTTTTGCCTCGGCGCGAGCTAAGCCGGTAAATTTGCTGGTTGTCCAGCCTTTAGATTTTTGTAATTCGAGTAGCTTAGCGCGGCTGGTGTAAAGGTTGTGTGGCGCGTACCGGCTACTGATGCGTTGATAGTAATTAGGATAAAAGAACTGGTCAAGGTCTTTGAACTCGTTACTACGCACGATAGCCAATGCTTCTCCGCTACCTCCGGCATGCGCAACCGGCGCATCATACGGCTTGACGAACTCAAGGTAATACGGGCGTACTGAACGGATGGGCCCTATATAATCGGGTTTCGCTTCTTGAAAAAAGGTTACGAATCGCGTGATACCGCCTTCGGCAATTGCTTCATAGATTACTCCGGCATCTTTGAGCCCTGCTTGGGGTCGTGCATCAGGACTATTTTCGATCATTACGGCCGTGACCGGAGTTGAATCGTTCGTGCCAAGCGGTACCAGTAGACCAGTTAAGTTTGAAGCCTCTTTGGTTGGCTTAGGTGGTTCTTCCATAGCCTGTTCGACCATTACTGGTGCCGGTTCTTTTTGAAGAATTTTCCAGACCAGGTAGCTTCCACCAATGAGTACCACTGCCGCGATAATGCCTACGGTCGTCCATTGTTTTTTTGTCAAGTGAGGCCAGCGGAGGCGTCGTTTTTTGGTTGGTTTTTCTACTGGGTGAGGCTTGTCACTGTGCCCGGGTATACTACCGGTTTCGTCTTGCGCGGCGGCTTCCTCCGGGGGTATAAATCGAGGCTCCTCGGACGATGTTGGTGTTTTTGGTTTTAAATCCATACGCGCGATTATACA
>CAZHPF010000010.1:0-15636 GCA_964534095.1 uncultured Candidatus Saccharibacteria bacterium | reverse complement strand
CCAGTGAGTATGACCGTGCTGATAGCTATACTCATACACTGTGTCATACCATGGTAAGGCCATATTTTTGACCGTAGCAGGATCATAGAGATAGAACATCCTTTCGCCGAACTGATCCTTTTTAACTTCTTCCGTGTATACTGGGCGTTCTTTGAGTGAAATATAAAATATTCCGTCCTTGCGCAATCCTACGGCAACTTTTTTGAGTACTTTTGCAAAGTCGTTTTTATCAACATGCAGAAGGGAAGCGAATGCATACACTACGTCAAGTTTTGTTGGATACTTATAGGTTAACGCGTCGGCTAGTACGAACGAGGTGTTTGGTAGTGTTTTACGAGCAATTTCTAATAGGCCTTTGGAGGGATCAAACCCCTCATACCAACCCACCCGCTTTACTATTTCTACGGCATCCCGTCCATCTCCGCATCCAATCTCGACGACACGTGCATGCAAGGGGTGGCCAGCAAGCTGCAGCCCTTGCTCAATATGGGCAGTACGGGCACCAATGCCCTGGAAATACTTAGCAAGCCCTTGAGCCGACTTATCATAAGTTTGAACCGTTTTATCGTTCCAATCCATGATAGTTACTATACGGGATACGCCCAATCTACCCTCATAAAAATATAGTTATACAACAAATTATCCACAGGGGTGGTAAAAAGTGCTTGTGCTTACGCTACACCGTGATGTACAATGCACTCGTTACTATCAAAATTAATAATTAGGAAAGGGTGGGCACACTCTATGTCACTTAAGTCAAAACAACAGGGTTTTACAATCGTTGAACTCCTGATCGTCATCGTAGTCATTGGTATCTTGGCTGCATTGGTTATCACCACGTTCACCGGTATTCAACAAAAGGCTCGCAACACTGAGCGCGAAACAGATGTCAAAGCATTGCAAGGTCAGATCGAGGCTTACTACGCTATCAATGGCAAGTACCCAACACTGACTAACCTAAATGACGGAACATTTAGAAGCGCTAACATGAAGGGGCTTGACGCTGAAGCACTGAAAGATCCAAAAGGTTCGGCACAAACATTAGTTGCAGACCCGGCTGCAAATAGCTATTCATACGATGCAACGCCAGATGCGTGTGATAACTCTACGACTGATTGTGCAGGCTATACGCTGACCGCAACATACGAAGGTACCGTCAACGGTAATTCAACCTTCACTAAAACAGCCTTGAACTAACCCCTCAAGCCTGATATTAAAAGAGAGCCGTTTGGCTCTCTTTTAATATGCAATCTCTTTTATTCCACAGCTAGATTAAGCTTTGACTTATCTTACCCCAGCAAGTAGCCCTCCTTCTTCCCAGTGTCATCCTGAACCTTTAGTGCTGAACTTGTTTCAGTATTGATTCAGGATCCAATCAATATAACTGGATCCCGGATCTAGTCCGGGATGACAAGACTGAGAGTAGTTGTTGGCGAGATAGAACCTTAACTTATGACCGTACCGATAGGGGTACCGGCGGCGGCTTGGGCAATGCTGCCGTCCTGCATCGCATCAAACACTATGATCGGCATCTCGTGATCCATCGCTAGCGCCATAGCCGCTTTGTCCATAACCTTGATATGCGTGTCTTCAACTGCTTGTTGGTAAGAAAGCTTTTCGAGCTTGTTAGCACCCTCATGCAAGGCAGGGTCTTTGTCGTACACGCCATCTACTTTGGTAGCCTTCATAACCACCTGACAATCTAGTTCTAACGCCAAAGAAACAGCTGCGGTATCCGTGGTCAAATATGGTCGTCCAATACCGCCCGCTACAATCACTACGCGGCCGCCCTGGAGATGCTTTTCTGCCAAACGGAACGAGAATGACTCGGCAACTTGTTGGGCAAAGATATTGCTTAAGCAACGGGTAGCTACTCCTGTAGCTTCAAATATATCAGTAACGGCGATAGCATTCATCATCGTTGCCAACATACCCACTTGATCAGCAGTCACACGTTTGATACCATGTCCGGCCAGTTGCGCACCACGGGCGTAATTACCACCGCCCACCATAATGACTACCTGGGAACCCGCGTCTGACGCTTTCTTGATTTGTTCGGCCAACCAGCTGCATAGTTCGGCATCAATGCCCGAATCAAACTTACCAGCCAGCTGTTCGCCAGATAGTTTCAGGAGAATCCTTTTATACATCGGGGGCATTATACCAGATTTAGGGCAGCACGAGCCAATTTTGTCGTTACACTATATACTTGTGGCAAGCTTAAAGGAGCAGTGTCCAGATAAACTGTAGCCGGCGGGTTAAGACTATGCTGAGCATCATAAATTGCTCCTCTCACTCCATCGTCTACCGCTAGCCCCACAGGATACTGCTCTGCAAAAATAGGCTCAAACTCTACAGTGTCCATAGGAGAAGGATACCGAAAAACATACCTGGGCGGTCCAGCGTCTTCTGCGCGCCGTTCATTGAGTTTCGCAATTCTACGAGCGGTTTCGGCTTCGTCAAGCTTCAAACGACGTACAGATGTTTCAACGTCGCAATCAAGTAGCAAATCAAGTACAAGCTCAGTGCCGTCGGTACTTAATACTCGTTCTAACACGCGCCTAGGATTACGACCGTCCATAATAAGCAGGCCAACGTCATCGTCTTGTGCACAAGCAGCAAAAGTGTCATACCAACTTTGCCCTGCGACTTGTGCTTCAGGTCGTTTACCAATAGTTGAGACTATGCTTTCTACTTCTTTTCGATGCAGATTACCCCATTCACGAATCTCATCAAATGCCGCCTCAGTTTTAATTACTTGAGCAAGTTGATTAACCATATCTTCTTGGCAAGGCACAGGACCAACTTCTTCGACAACAGCCACAGCTAGACGTCGAAAGAAATCTCCAGCGACACCTAATCGTACTTCGCCGTCTACCTCCGGAGAAAGTTGACTCACCAGATTAGCCCCAACACAGGTTTTCCCCGTCTTAGACGGTCCGTCTAGAGTAATGACTCGCATTGCACGAAATTATATCAAACTTTTGTCAAAAACAAATCATTTCTTATATTTATACTATAGCATAGCATACCGATTAAATCAACGCTGGTATACTGAAAAGATGAAAATATATAGTTGGAATGTTAATGGTATCAGGGCAGTCGTACGCAAGGGTGAGTTGCAAACATTCATCGCCAAACACCAGCCTGATATTTTATGCTTGCAGGAAACCAAAGCCGAGCAAGGTCAGGCCGAAGTTGATTTGTCCGGCTACGAAGAATACTGGAACTCCTCACGAACAAAAAAAGGTTACAGCGGAACCGCTATCTTTACCAAGATTAAGCCAATCGCCATTATCAACGACATTCCGGCAGAGATTGCCAGCAAACACGGTCTGATTGCCGATAAATACGGCCATAGCAACGATGAGGGCAGGGTAATTGCGGCCGAGTTCGATACGTTCTACGTTGTCACCGCATATACCCCCAACGCCAAAAACGACTTAACGCGCATACCGCTGCGTCAACAATGGGACAGCGCCATGATTGATTATTGCAGCCAATTGCAGCAGAAAAAGCCGGTAGTCTACTGTGGCGACATGAACGTTGCCCATACCGAACTGGATCTGGCAAACCCAAAACCGAACGTAGGTAAAAAAGGCTTCACAGCAGAAGAGCGAACCGGCTTTGACAATTGGCTAGCCGCCGGTTTTGTCGACACATTCCGGATATTTACGGAAGGCAATGGGCACTACACCTGGTGGAGCCACTTTGCCAACTCACGCGAGCGTAACGTCGGCTGGCGTATTGATTACTTTTTGATCTCTGAGACCATGAAAGATAAAGTAGAAGCTGCCAGTATCCATGCAAGCCAGATAGGTTCCGACCACTGCCCAATAAGTATTGACTTAGTTATCTAGCGCACTATGATGGCATCATGGGCGAAGACGCTATAGCCGACCTAAAGGTATACATGGCCACAATACTAAGCCAGCAAGTCGGCGGGCTACGCAATGATATGGAGCAGGGGTTTGCCAGGATAGATGATAGATTTACTAAAGTTTACACGAGGTTTGATGAGGTTGACAAGAAAATTGATGACCTTGTAGAGCCCGTAGGCGAAGCACTGCATAATTTCGACAACACAATCGACGAACAGCTAAAAGACCACGAACAACGTATTACCAAACTCGAAGCAACAACTACATGACCCTGTATCAGCGACGGGTGAGATGTACCTTGGCGTGTGCCAAACCCGTACGGCTTTTCCAGTCCAAGTAAAATGCGTCGAGCTGATCCGTGTCCACTTCACTCTGTCTAGCAGCCCGTAAACAACCTTTGGCCATCAGTGTAGAAACAACTTCGCGCGGGTATGCCCGCAGACCCTCTGCCTCTACATCCGTCCCTACAAACATTGGCAAAGAATTAGCCCAGTTGCCGATGGTTGACGATGATGAATCTTCACACTCAATATGAGAGGCTGGTACGCCTGCTTGGACGGCCAAATCTGCCATCAATCCAGCCTCAGACTGGGCAAAACCATGGCCGTGGGCGTTGCCGCCGCTAAACAACAAACCCTCAACGACTCCAGCGTGATACAAAGCTACGCCTGCTTCGGCGCGCCGCACGCTGCCAAGTCGTAGTTCATAGCCGTTTCCAACCGCTTGGATACCACCCCCATGAACTAATGCCATCTGAGCCTCTACTGCCATATCTTTTATATTATACGCTTATTTATATGCTCTGTCAACTAGCATCAGCGAGCACCGGGTAACGAGAACCATAATGTTTAGTTATCCAACCTGAGTGAAATGCCGCGCCAGCATGGCCTCTCACTTCCGCAGCACAAAAACCTAAGCTCTCAGCCACAAGGCCAGCAACGTCCCCTACGTCCTGGCCAGTAGCATGGTACGACGGTGATGGACTGCATAATTCTTCCAGGGCTAACCCCGCCACTACGCCGGCAATCTCTTCTGCAGAGTGAGGCAAGCTCTGCCAATATGTATCGGCAGCTAGTTCATCCACCATTTTAATCCGTGCTTCGTGAGGAGAGCCTGGCGCAAGATACGTCATAATACTTTGTAATATACTCCCGTCCGCGACATCTGCAAGCACTAGCAGGTCATGGTACTATATGGTCATGAGTAAACGAACCGACGCCGAAACAACATTGCAAGAACTCAAAGACTTGGTTGAGCAGTTCAGCAAAGAGCGCAACTGGGAAAAGCACCACGCGCCTAAAAACCTGGCCATGAATATCGCTATCGAGGCTGCCGAGCTGATGGAGCACTACGTTTGGGAACGCGACGGCGAACCGGATAAGCAAGAAGTCACCGATGAACTAGCCGACATAATTTTTAATTGTTTGAACTTTGCCGTAACCAACAACATTGATATTGCATCAGCATTTATCGACAAGCTCGAACGCATCCGGAAAAAATACCCAACCGATGTGTTTAATGACAGCAACGACAGCCTAGAAGACTACCAAAAGATCAAGAAAGCTTACCGTAATCAAAAGACCCCTTGAGACACTTACTCAAAATATAATCTACAGGATTATATTCGCTTGCCAGTCACAACGTGCAGCAAGTCTACTTCATCAGGTAGTGGCGTTTGGCGAGCTTCGTTCATCAGAGCTGCTAGCTCGTCATCGTCCTCAGGCTTACCGTACCAGTGCTGCCAGTCAGTACGTACTACTTCATCTCCATTATCATCAGTAAAGACGACACCTAGACGTGTAGGATCAGAACCCCAACGGGCAGCGAGAGCTTCATGATCACGAGTTGACACATGATAACCCTGCGCAAAGCCTGGGCGTGTAGTAATGCGTTTACCGTCGTGTGCTTCATTAAACGGAATTTCACCTACTAGTTCGCCAGCAGCAGCTTCGGCCTGATGCTCAGCTGCACTCTTAGCACCATACCGGCTAGGGTGTCCTGTTTCTTTTACGACGAGCATGCTCTCTGCTAAGCGAGGGTCTCTACTGTCCATAACGTTTTCACTACGAAAGGCATCAATCGCAGCACGCACAGCACGAACCACACCAAAGCGTGATGGCGCTCGCTCAGGATTAGTAATGACATCACTTAGGTCTACTAGTTCCCCTTGAGCATTTCTCACCTGCCGGAATACCGTCCATCGAGTGCGTTGTCCACGGCTCTCTTCACGCTTGGCTCTGTTGTATTGAGCCTGCATGGAGTTTTCTATCCGTGCGTTTGTCCCATAAATTGGGGCACCGTTCGGCAACCGCCGACCAGTTTCTCTTAGGTAGTTATCTTTGTCATTTACATCAGTGAAGTGGCCAGCAATTTCGTGAGCAAACGTTGAGTCAGGTCCATTGAAGTCGTATAGATCGTCCGCTTCAGTATTGGGCGGCATATGCATTTCTACCAGGCGGAGAGAGGGATAAGCCGTTCCGAGCACGCCATCCTTTTGAACATCTATACCAATTCCAACTTTTTTAGGGTCACCATGGGCAGTTCCAGCATTCTCGGTTGGGTAGATAGCAATCATATCGAGCTCATCGCCAACACGCCCGCCCTGCATCTGACTGATTGTCTGAAGCAGCCCTTTCGCACGCTCCAAGAAAGCAGGGGTTGGTTCATGATCAACGAACATAGCCCTTAATCGCTGCGGGTTACCATCCGCGTCAACATAGTCTAGTCGATAGCTCCCTTGTATACGACCGTCTCGCATCAAGTGCTGATACTTGCGTGCATAGGCCCATGCTTCTTGGACAAGCGTATCTTGTTCAGTACGAGCCTGAGGATATAGCTTGAGATACTCAGGATCCGGCTCTTCGGTAGGAATATTTATTGTCTTCCATCGCGTTCGCTCTAGGAATTTCTTACGGAAAGCAGGGTAAGGCAACAATGGAAGTGGTATAAGCCATGGATCATAATCACGATTACCGTCCTCTGGACTGCCGTCCGGCACTAGCGCAGGTTTACATATAATCCTGTCTTCGCCAGGAACTTCTACTGACTTTTCATAGGTGAGCTCAGCTCTAAAACCTCGCGGTAAGAGTTCACGCATAGTAGCTCTCAGCGACTCATCCAAATCCTGCGGACGCGCATTGTAAATCTCTAAGGCTGCACTAATTGCCTCGCTATTGTCAGGGTAGAGTGCCTCGTCGAAACCATTGGCTCGAATCGCATTCACAAGTCGATCCACCTCGCTACCTTCAAGCACTACCTCACCAAACTTAAACTCTGTATCATCCAGGTCTATGCCACGATTTTCGGCTTCTTCCTCAAATAAGGTTTCAGTTGGATCTAACCTACCTTCAGCCAAATCACCATTTTGGCCTTCACCGTCATTAGGATGCCCAATACCGCTCATATCCGGATCAGTGCGCCAATCATCAGAAGAAACGGCCTGAATTTCACCGCTCACGAGATGGCTTGTTGGAGTAGTGTTTGTTTCAATATGATCAAGCACTTCGTCAACAAACGCTGGGTCTGCTACTGCTTCACCCACCGGCTGGATAGCGCCGCTACTGTTGAACTCAAAACTTTCGGGAACCAACCGCGTTGTCGTAGTAGGTTCGGTTGTCTGGGTTGCACATTCGTCAATTTCAACGCCAATCCCACGCCAATCTTCATAAACATCTTTAACTGCCTGGACTTCCTCCACTGCATCAGCTACTAAATGGCCAGCGTTGCCGTTTAAAATATTCAAGCCAGCATTAACGGCTAAGTTTATAGCAGCGAGTCGTCTCCAGTGCGCTCCTTTGCTATCAGGGTTCTTGGGATCTCCGGTCAGGTAATACCGCCACCCATCACGGCCAGGGTAAGGGATTCTCCATACGCCATTAGCAACCCTAAGTTTGCCTCCTTGAAAGCCTTCCTGATCAGGGCGAAGCCTATCCTGCAAATAGTCTTCCATGCCAATAGCTGATGCTATATCAGGGATTGGTGTAACATCGCCAGTGACGGGGTTACGTAACGGATACACATTTTCTACTATTTCCTGAGGACGACGGATGATTGGCTGCTCTAAATCAGGCACTTTTTAGACTCCTTACAAAATTTATCTAGCGAATTGTATCACTTTTACGAATATTAGTCAACTATATTGTCACTAAATTGTAATGATTACGAGATTGGGGCTAGATTATTCACTTCTCGCAGTGCTCCTGGGGACGTATACTAGCGGGTATGGACTCAACGACATTTAACTATGCACCCCTTACGAAACGGTTCACTAACCAAGAAATCCGCCACTACATAAAAGCTACTTATATAAACTCAGGATGGAAAGTTATATTTTGGCTTCTCATGCTTGTTCCGCTAGGCTTTATATTGCTTCTGTTGCTTGGCGCAGTATCTCTCCTTAGCAGTGCGGTATTGCCCTCTAGCGTCTTCGGTGATACCGCTATGTTTATCACGTGGCCTCTGACCGGAGCCATAGTTTACGGGCTCTGGAAAGTGATGGCTCGTCACATTACGCGCATACTGCAAATAAAAAAGTTCGCCGAAACTAATAACATTACCTACCTTGACGGCGAGCCGAACAACCAACCGGGTCTTATTTTCCAACCAGGCAACAGTAAGCGATTTTATCCTGCCCTAGAGTTACCGAACACACCACACCTGATATTTGGCAATTACCGCTATACCATCGGATCGGGCAAAAGCAGACAGACCTACCGCTACGGTTTTATACGTGTTCAGCTTAGCCGCAAGCTGCCACATGTTATTCTTGACGCCACCAGTAACAACTTTATGGGGCGATTCAGCAACCTCGCATGGTTTGGTACAAAGCAACGAATAGAGCTTGAGGGGGATTTCAATAAATACTTTAGCGTCCACTGCCCAGAGAATTATGGCAGAGATACGCTCTATTGGCTTACCCCTGAACTCATGGAGTTATTGAAAAACCATATGAGTAACTACGATATTGAGATCGTGGATAACTACGTCTATGCCTATACGCGATCAAGGTTCAAGCTCCACGAACAAACAATTCGCAGCCTTATCGGCCTTGGCAGTTGGCTACATCATGAGTTTGAGGAAAATACTCATCGCTACTCAGACGAACGCATTGGTTCGTATGCAGCCAATGTTGTCGCAAAGCAGGGAAGACGCCTTAAACAACGGTTTTCGTGGATAAGTATTGCTGTAGTTATCCTCTATATTACGATACGAATACTAGCCGAGATTATATGATGGACTACTGGATTAAGCAGACTTCTGAACAGCCGACGTTTCCTGATTTACTGTGGAGTCGGCCGGAACGGCGTGACCAGGCGGGAAAGCTGCTCGTTGTTGGTGGCAATAAATATGGCTTTAGCGCGCCGGCATCTGGGTATACCCACGCCGTAAAAGCCGGCATTGGCACTGCCAGAGTAGTAATCCCGAACAGCCTGCAACGTACCGTGCAGAAACTTTTCCCGCAAGCCGAATATGCGGCCAGCACGCCTAGCGGCAGTTTCGCTAGCTCTTCACTAGGTGAACTACTCGATTTGGCCGCTTGGAGCGACGGGGTGTTGTTCGCAGGGGACTTGGGACGTAACAGTGAGACAGCCGTACTACTTGAGGCCTTTCTATCGAAACACACTGATCCGATTACGTTAGTAGGCGACGCTCTTGATCATTTTGTAGCATCTCCGCAAGTTATACTCAGCCGACCCGATACTACGCTAGTGCTTACTATGGCTACACTTCAGAAATTAGTTGCACACAGCAAGTTCCCCTCGGCGTTCACTCAGGATATGGGGCTCGTGCCGTTTGTGCGCCTGCTACATGAGTTCAGCAAACTACACGCGGCTAATGTAATAACATGTCTCGATGACACAATAGTAGTAGCTGTCTCCGGCAACGTAAGTACTACTCCGGTAGATAACAAAACATTAGCCGAAATGGCTGCCTATGCAAGCGTCTGGTGGATCCAACACCCTACGCGACCATTCGAAGCCCTTACAACTGCCGCTGTTAGTTTAATACGTTAGCTTTCTCGGAGTTAGTCATGCTAACCAAAAAGTCCACCGCAAGGATGGGCATTGTACTTGGTGGGCGAGGAGGGAACTGAACCCTCAAACCGTATGGAACACGATTTTGTTCGTCTATACGGCGCATCCAAGATGCGCGCCCGTGCGTAACCCTGCCCTCTGGCAGGGTTGTTTTTTAATAACTGGTACCGCGGGCCGGACTTGAACCGGCACGAGCTAATGCTCACCAGATTTTGAGTCTAGCGCGTCTACCAATTCCGCCACCGCGGCACGAGTTATTAAAAAACATATACCAGTTCCGCCACTCGCCCTTCAGGTTAGGCTGAACGGTCGAATTATACTATACTAGCCTCTGTTGGACTACTATAATTATGAAAACTATTGACCCTCTGTCTAAGCAAGAAGAATCTAACCAGAAAAATGCTGCCGTTGAATTAATACGCGGTAAGCTTAGTGATCTCTACGCCGAGGAGCCGGACGCCCAAGAGGAGAGCGCCAAAACAGAAGACAACACTTCTCTTCGCTCTAAACACCAACAGTTCATGCATAAACTCAATCATTCCGGCAAATCTTTGGCCGAAATACAAACTGCTTGGCACAAGTATTACACTGAGCTTCCTAACCATGAAAAACATGAGGTATGGCAAGAGTTTTACCAGCAGCACGACCACGCCAAAGTCACCACATCAACGGGCACCGTCTCACCGGCAAAGCCCTCGACACCATCGCAAGCTTCAGACCAACGCAGCGTATCAGACATCAAAAAACAGCTAGTGAATACAGTAAAGGCTCGAGAACGCCGTAAACTCACCAAACGCGAGCATGCAAAATCGCTGCTGTTTGGGTTAGCTGCCGGCTCGTTTACGGTCATTTTGCTCATGTTCAGTTTTTTTAACGAACGGTTTATCGCTCCTTTCATTACGCCGAGCAAATCCGTCAGTAACAGCTCGATTATTATCGACCCGTCCAGTACCGGTGCAGGGTCTGAACCCAAAATTATCATCCCCAAGATAAACGTCGAACTCCCCGTTATTTACGACCAGGAATCGAGAGCCGAGGCCGATATCCAAAAAGCGCTCGAACGGGGCGTGGTGCATTATTCTACGACTTCAAATCCTGGCGAAAAGGGGAATGGTGCTATCTTTGGCCACTCCTCCAACAACATCCTTAACAAGGGTAAATACAAGTTCGCGTTTGTACTGCTTCATCGTTTAGAGGTGGGTGATACATTTATCGTGCAGAAAGACGGCAAGCGGTATGTTTACAAAGTATTCAACAAAAAGGTAGTCCCTCCATCTCAGGTAAGCGTCCTGCATGACACTCACGGCAAAACCGCTACGTTCAGTCTCATTACATGCGATCCACCTGGCACCAGCACAAACCGGCTCGTTGTTACCGGTGAACAAATCACACCAAGTCCTTCCAGCAATAAGGCAAGCACTGCCAAGCCGGAGTCAGCAGACGAACAGCTCACTGAACTCCCCAGCAACTCACCGAGTTTATGGAGCAGGATTACCAACTGGCTGTTTTAGGCGACAGGGCAGTGGCTATGGTGCAACTTTCAACTCTGTACGCGTCAATGACGCCTTTACCTTATTATCTCCGCTGCCTCCAGGAGCTATCACATATAGCGCTGTATAATCTCGATCGAAATATACATCTGTTTTGGCCACACCTGCGTTGAGACGCTGTTTGTTTGTCCCATCAAAGTCAAACACATACACTTGTTTGTCAGTTCCGATGAATGCTAGGCGATGCCCGTCCATCCACGTCGCCGCCCGCCCAGAAGCGGGTAACTGAGTATCATATCGATATTGGCGATTTGTTTCGGCGTCAAATACGGCAAATTTACTACCTGCCTGTACTTCTAAAAACCGTGCGTTGGTAGAAAACGCAATAGATTCAAGACTCGCCAGCTTTAATGCACGAAATGCCTGCGGGACTTCGTCGCTACCGGCACCGAGTACATCAAGAGGGTTTAAAAACAGGTATGCTTTCTCCTCGTTAGTACTGCCTACGGCCACATACATTTTCCCGCTAAAATCTGCCACATCCAACAGATAGCGCGGCGAAACCGCCACCGTCTTAATAACACGGTCGACTCCTTTGTACCGTAAGCGAATGTCAGCCTTGGTAGTGTCGGTGGCCGCCGTAACATATAACACCATGTCTCGCTGGTACGTTTTATATTGCAGTACCGATTCCAGTGCTAACGATATCGACTTGGACTTTGCGTTCGCCAGGTGCAATGACTTATCCGCGCTATTGTAAAGGTAGAACTGGTCGGGGCGTTTGTCGTACAAACTTACTGATGTAAATGCACGTTGCGGAAAAAGCTTAGTAATATTCTGACTGTTTGCCGGTTTATCCCGGTTCAATACAATAAATTCTGCTTGTGTATCATAAGTGTGCTTGAGCAAAATATTTGTGTTGTCGGTCGACCACTCTACGGCCGTAAAGGTGTGTTTTTTTCCAGAGGACAGAAGTGTGCTTGGCAAAACGACCTCAGTTGAAGGATTAGTTTCGTCATTGAGGTCAATGACCTGGAACGTGCCAGCCTTGCTTCCTGGCGATTCAACAACAAGCCATTGCCGGTCAGGGCTTTGGCTTACGAGCCGGGGAGCAGCATTATAGTTACGAATCGCATTAGTGGCCAAGTTAGAGGGGAACAAAAACGGATACACCAGTTGTTCAATACTGCTGCCAGCCAAATCAACATTTTGTGTCCATGTACGATATCCATCTCTGGCCAATTCCACATGATACTGGCCAGCAGGCAAAGGAAGACGTTTGCTTGTGCTGCCTTGATCTTTTCCGTTAATAGATATTCGGGCTGCCTCCGGATGCGCGTCCACAATAATCATTCCGTTTTGGATAACTTGACCGGTTTTGCGGTCAATATCAAAGCCGTACGTCGCGAACACTACAATAACGGTCATCATCGCCAAAGCAATAGCGATCAACCCATATCCCAGGAATAATTTCTTGCGGTGAGCCCTTCGTTTTTTAGGATCAAGGAATTCCATCACCAGCAAGTATAATAAGTGTTGCCGAAAATAACCAGGGGCTAAGCTAGAGAAACAGCTTGCGAACCACTGCTTATGCCGGTATTATATGCATACTACGATTAAAACAGAGGGTCGCTTAAACATGGGTGCACAACACATCATAGAGCTCAACGGTAAACGCTACGACACGGCTACCGGAAAACTCATTGAGAACGCTAAGCCTGCCAAACGCACAGCGTCCACAGCTCCTCGGACGAAGCCAGACAATGTTGATGGGGTAAGACGAATACGCAAATCAAGCGCCGCCCCCAACCACACCGCCCGGCGACCGCAGAAATCGCAAACCCTTATGCGCGAGCCCGCGCAAACCGCAACCCTGAAGTCTAAAACTGCCGAATCAGCTGCTGCACCTGCGCAAGTCATAGAAAGCTGGCCTCACACTACTATACTGGACACCAAGCGGCTCAAGCGCGCCCAAACTATACCGCAAAATCGTTTTATTGGCCGGTTTTCAGCTAAAGCTACCCCGAAAGCCCCCGATATTACCCCTGCCGCTGTACCAGTAGTAACAGCCTCGGTAATACCTCCAACACCGCCCCCACAAACTACAACCACCGCTGCCAACCCTTTGGAAGCAGCAGTAAACCGAGCTACTAGCCACCGCCAACCGAAACAGACAAAACCACGCGGCCATCATCGTATAGCCCGTAAGCTCCACGTCAAACCCCGTACAGTTGGCGTATTGAGTGGTGTCCTTATAGCCGGAGCGTTAGCCGGCTTCACCCTCTACCAGAATCTGCCCAAAGCCCACATGAAGCTGGCCAGCAGCCGTGCTGGTATCAGCGGTGTATTGCCATCATACATTCCCTCCGGTTATAAACTAGGTAACGACATTGACTACAAGCAGGGAGAGATAACACTTAATTTCCACTCTAACTCCGACCAGCGCAATTTTGCCGTTACGCAATCCCAGTCCTATTGGACAAGCCAAGCCCTGAAACAAAACTATATAGAGCCGCTTGACGCCGCCTATCAAACCGTCCAGGAAAACGGCAAAACAATTTACTTATACGAAGACGGGGCTACCTGGGTAGACGGCGGTGTGTGGTACAAAGTAGAAGACAAAGACGCCCAGCTTAGCAGCGCACAGCTCACCAATCTGATTAAAAGCCTATAGACACCCCATCTTGCCAACAGATACAAAGTCGGTCATACTTACCCTACGTAAATGGATAAAATAATTACTCGCTTCCCTCCGAGCCCAACGGGCTATATGCACATCGGTAATGTGCGGTCTTGCCTGTATGGCTGGCTTGCCGCCCGGCAAACCGGCGGCAAAATCATATTGCGCATCGAGGACACCGACAAAAGCCGCGAAGTCCCAGACGGCGTAAAAGTCATCAAAGACACCTTTAGCCGACTTGGGATGGACTGGGATGAGGAGTTTTTGCAGAGCGCACGCCTGGAGATTTATCGTGAATGGGCCGAAAAGCTGGTAGCAAAAGGAGTAGCCTACGCCGACCCGTATACTCCCGAAGAGCTACAAAACTTTCGCGAGACAGCCAAAGCAGGGAAGAAACCGTTTCTCTATCGTAACCACCGTCCAGAGAAGCCTTCACCGTGGGAGTACGGCGCCCAGCCATTACGGCTCAAGTCTAACCCCGAGCGCCGAACTTGGCACGATGAAGTCAGGGGAGAACTCAGCGCTGGGCTGGAGTCGCAGGACGATTTTATCCTAATCAAAAGCGATGGTTACCCAACGTATAACTTTGCCCATATTATTGACGACTACCTGATGGGCATCACCCACATATTTCGATCTGACGAATTCATCGCTTCTACCCCCAACTATCTCAACTTATACGAGGCATTGGATATTGAGCGGCCAAAAATCGTGACCCTACCGCCGATTCTGGCATCCTCCGGCACGAAAAAACTTGGCAAGCGTGACGGAGCTAAGTCTGCCCTTGAGTATCTCGACGAAGGCTACCTGCCCGACGCATTGTTGAGCTTTTTAGCGCTGCTGGGCTGGAATGACGGTACCGAGCAGGAGGTGTATACGCGACAGGAACTTATCGACAAATTTAGCATACCCCGCATAGGCAAGAGCGGCGCACGCTATGACGAACAGCGGCTTAATTGGATCAACGGCCATTTCATCCGCTCCTTGACAAGTGATGCTATATACACCCTGTGTCAAGACTTCTGGCCGCCAGAGGCAAATGATTATGACGATGCTTACAAAAAAGCCGTCTTGGCTCTCGTGCAGGAACGACTCAAATACTTCGCCGAACTGCCTGAACTCACACGCTTTTTCTTTGCTGATTTACCCATGGACAAAGAGCTTATCACCAGCCATAAACAACTCAAAAAGCTTGACCCAAAGACGCTAGTAGACCTTCTTCAGCAAACGTTTGACACGCTCAAAGACAGTGATTTTACGACCGATGGTCTTCAGTTACGCTTAAACAAGCTGTTAGAGCAAACTTCTCAAAAGCCCGCTGTTTTGTTCAGTTTAATCCGAATCGCTACGACATGGGTCTCCGCGAGCCCAGGGCTGGCTGACACCTTACAGACCCTAGGTAAGCCGCGCAGCTTGGAGCGGCTGCAAGCTAGTATCAAGTTTCTTGCTGGATAAACAACAGCGTTAAGCCAAGCGACCAGCAAGGGCAGCACTGCGCATAGCAGATGCCCCGGGCGGCTGTTTACTCCTTAGCATAAGCACTGTATAAT
>CAZHPF010000009.1:0-18824 GCA_964534095.1 uncultured Candidatus Saccharibacteria bacterium | reverse complement strand
ATGTAGCTGGTCAGTCCCCACATCTACTGCTATTACCTTATCCGCACCGTGTTGTAGTGCATAATCAGTAAACCCACCGGTCGAAGACCCCACATCAAGCACTACGGCATGTTTAAAATCTATACCGAGCTCTTTCCCAACAGACGCAAGCTTTAAGCCTGCTCTGCTAACGTACTGCTCTGTAGCAGTGAGTACTACTGAGTCGCCTGGGACAACCATAGCACCAGGTTTTGTGACAACTTTGCCATTTACGGTCACTTTGCCTAGCCGTATAAAACTCTCGGCCTGACTGCGCGTTGACGCCAGCATTTGTGCTGCCACCTTGACATCAAGCCGCAGTTTCACTATCTTCCCCCTTCAAGTATATGCGGCCAGCAACGGTTCTTGTATTATCACGCTTTCTAATAACTAACAACGATCCTATTACTAATCTTTCACCTAATTGCAATTCAGCCTGCCAAGGCTTAATAGTAAAGTGCGGCACATAGTCGTCTCCGACCCACTCCTCTTCATCTCTCCAGTTATAGCCTGAGGCTACTTTTTCAACTAGTTGAGCGTGTAGCTGGATTAGTTGTCGTTGCGGCTCTACGATTAGTACGGGTGTACGCCCGGCTCCAAAATAGTCTATGTCACTCACCACAGTATCAATAGGCGCTAGTCGCTCTACAACAGAAGTAGCTTGTCTAACTACCTCTGTGCAGGGTGCAACCAGCCATGGCATTACAATCATATGCCTTGGCCATGTTTCTATAGTTTCCTCTATCCCTAGGTCTTCGGGTAAATATGCAATCATGCAATGCTCAGCCGCGTGCATAGCCATAGGTATTCAACTCTTTTGGCGCTCTCGATAAGCGCCTGTTTCAGTATCCACAGAGATTATATCGTTTACTTTTACAAAAGCGGGTACCTTGACAGTGATGCCCGTTTCTACCACTGCGTCTTTGAGCACACTGCTGCTTGTGTCGCCCTTGACCACGTCATGAGCTTCAGTAACCTTCAATGGCACGTTTTTAGGCAGTTCAATGTTGATAACACGACCGTCAAACAGTTGGGCTTGAACACGATCGCCTTCTTTCATATAACCAGCCTTACCGGTCATATCATTGGCAGAAACTTCAAACTGCTCAAAAGTAGACTCATTCATAAAGTAGAACGTCGTGCCGTCACTATAGAGGTACTGGACGTTTTGATTCGTCACATCAGCCGGCTCAATGACCTCGTTACCTTTGAAGGTTTTATCTAGCACTTTACCGTCAAGCAGGCTTTTAATCTTGACGTTAACGATACTACCACCGCGACCCATTACTTTCTGGGCGTACTCAACCACGCGATATGGTACTCCGTCCATCTGAAAGACCTGCCCTTTTTTAAGATCAGTTACACCTAGCGCCATTTACTTCTCCTCTCTCAATAATTCCCTAAAGCAAGCCTTAGATCCTGATGTTAACCGATGTAGATTACGATACACTTCACTCGGTGTCATAGTGACCAACTCACCTTCTCGCGCCTTTACCGCATAATCATCTTCTACTGTAGCACGATAGATCCGAGCATGAACACTAGCGGGTTTACCGTGTTTTTCGGAGTCTACTCGCACATCTCCTAGATACTCAAGTTCGTCTTGCGCAAGTGCCACATTAGACTCTTCGGCCAACTCACGACAGGCTGCTTCCTTCGGGGTTTCACCCGGCTCAATTTCGCCCCCAAAACACCCCACCAAGCCGAGCCCTCCCGACTGGTTCTTCCCGTTCCTCAGCTGCATATGATACACCGACCCCTGCTGGATCAATATCATAACTATCTCAAAATGCAGCGGCTGATTCATACCGGCCTATTAGTTACTAGCCACAAACGGCAACAGTGCAATATGACGTGCTCGCTTGATAGCGATACTCAACCGACGTTGTTCGTGTTCTTTTAGGCCGGTTTTTTTGCGGGTTTCTATCTGTCCGTACTGGTTTACATAGCGCTGCAACGTTTTGAAATCTTTATAATCAAAAAATGCTACGTCTGTTCGGTGTTTAAAAATTTTCGCCATAATGTCTTATTCTCCTTAACTTTAACTTAATACACATCTACTGCTGGTTTACGACAGAGGCCAGCGCGCTTATAGGTAATTGCTGCCTCAACGGCTTCCACTACCTCACCTGATACCTCACCCACGCTAACTTCCACCACACCCGGGTCAGTTTCATCAAGTACTGCATCAGTGGGGTATACATGCGGTACCGCTTCTACTTCTACCGTACGAAGAGGACAACCGTCACATTGAGGAAACATACAATCTAGGGTACGGTCGTCTATAAATGTGGTTCCTACTCCAATTTCTGCCATATTCAACTCTCCTAGAATGGAATATCGTCTAAGTTAATTGGTTCATCACCAATGTCTTCGATGACAATATCGTCTTTTTTCTTATCGGTTGATGGTTTAGGGGCGCTGGCTGAAGAGGTATTGGCTGAAGAGCCAGCATTGTCACCGCTTCCGTCTCGTCCGTCCAAAAACGTAACATCATTAGCCACAACGTCTAGCTTGCTGCGCTTTTGTCCGTCCTGATCCCAGCTGCGGTACTGTAAACGGCCCTGTATAAATACCCGACTGCCTTTATGCAAATATTGTGATACCCGTTCAGCAAGCTGCGCCCATGCCACAATGTCTACAAAGTCGGTGGCTTCCTGCCATTGGCCGTCTGACCCTTTAAATGATCGGTTAAGCGCTAAGCCAAAACTACAAACTGTCTGGCCATTTGGCGTCTGGCGAACTTCAGGGTCTCTTGTCAGATTACCCATTAACATTACTTGGTTTACGCTTCGTGCCATCTTCGCTTACTCCTCGTTACCATCTTAGTTTACGCTTACTCTTCGTCTTTGTCATCGTCGTCGTCGGCACGATCACCTCGTTCGGCGGCTTTTTTTGCCTTTTCGGACTTGGCGGCTTCTGCTTTGGCAATCGCTTTTAGATCTGGCTTGGTAATAAGATACCGGATAACTTCATCGGTAATATTGAGCGTGCCCTCTACCTTGGCTACCGCCTCGTTTGGTAACTCTACCGTATAGAACACATACACAGCGTGCTCTTGCTTTTTGATTACATAGGCAAGCTTGCGCTTACCCCAGTTGTCGGTCGCAACAACTTTACCGCCGTTATCGGTAAAAAGTTTTGTGACCTTCTCTTCTGCCTTGGAAAGATCAACTTCCAGGTCAGGATGGTACAGTACTGCTATTTCGTACTGCGACATAGGAACCTCCTCTGGTTAGTGCCTACACTCTCTACCGGATGTAAGCCGAGTTAATAACATTGTTAGTATACGCTAAACACCTCTGTTAGTCAACGGTTGGCGGCTCGCATTTATACCTTGAATGTGATTATATAGTGTTGGATGTTGGAAATAAGTCAAGGTACCAAAGGCTAGACGTGGGCAAAGAGGGAGCACACACGCACAACCTTGATACGCTTCCTCCGCTAGACGCTCGTCTATACAATCCTAGTACGCAAGGCCGAATACCTACTCCGCTTGACGATTTACACCTTGTTGATATCCCGCAGCTTATTACCGATGTCAAAGCAACTGTCGACCCTGCTTACGAATGGCCTCAACAGATCAGCACACATCATTTTTACTGGCCGGTGACATGGTACTCGTCAGATGGTATCGCATCTAGATGTAACCCCTCCACTTTTCGAAACCTGCCTATCCATAAAGGACTTGTGCCCAGGGTTTTCGAGAACTGGTTGCATGCCGTAACCCTACCGCCCCCGCTGCCTGATCCCGAAATTATGGATTATCGCGTTGAGGCTTGGACAGTAGCACGAGATCTTTTCAAACTGGCACGCAAAACGGTGCACTGGGAAAGGCTAGCACGGCGGCGGCGGGAACTCATTGCAAAAAATCCGCATATAGTACCAGAAGGATTTGATGGAGTAGACATAATTGGCGAAGAAGTTATGCACGAAGTGCTTGAGAGACACTTTCGAGGCTTCGAAAGGCAGCGAAAGCGGCAAGACCAGATTCCCCAAGCATTGAGAATCGTTGATCTGGAAGGCACACCGGCAGTAATTGCTAGAAACCTCGGCAAAATAGTAGCCCGACCTTCACTGCACCTCACTAGAACAATCGCCGCTTAGGCTTTATCAGAGAAGTTTTCGTCGTACATGTCGGCTTCTTCGGTAGCTGCACCACCACCAAACACTTCATCAAATGATGATACCATGACTTCTCGGGGTCGGTTACCGTCGGCATGGCTGATAATACCTTGTTCTTCCATCGTTTCAATCAGACGTGCCGCCCGGCCATAACCAATCCTCAGACGCCGTTGCAATAGTGAGGTGCTTGCCTTACGGCTCTCAATCACCGCACGCACGGCATCACGGTACATATCATCGTCCGCATCTTGGCCACCGTGGTCAGCCACAATACCACCTTTACCATTGAGCTGAACCGGTTGGCTGACAACCTCGTCATCGTACTGCGGGGGTCGCTGCATACGGATAAAATCCGCTACTTTAAGCGTTTCATCGTCAGTGATAAAGGCAGCCTGGATACGCCGCGGCTTCGGCACATCAGCGGTAGTAAGCAACATGTCACCCATCCCGAGCAGCTTCTCTGCCCCTACCTGGTCAATGATAGTACGCGAATCAACCTGTGAAGCAGTGGTAAACGCAATCCGAGCGGGTACATTGGCCTTAATAAGCCCCGTGATGACATCTACGGAAGGTCTCTGGGTTGCTAATACAAGGTGTATGCCCACAGCGCGGGCTTTCTGTGCAATCCGTACAATTAGCGCTTCTACGTCACGTGCGGCCATCATCATCAGGTCTGCCAACTCATCAATCACAACAACGACATACGGCATACCTTCCTCTTTTTTAAGATTATTGTACTCAACAATATTGCGCCGATTTACATCTGCCAGCGCCCGATAGCGGCGCTCCATTTCAGCCACCGTCCACTTGAGTGCACTGATGCACTTCTCCGGTTCAGTAATTACCGGCGTCAACAGATGCGGTATATCGTTGTAGGGCTTTAATTCCACTTGCTTTGGGTCTACCAGTATAAGCTTTAAGTCCGCAGGAGAGTTACGGTATAGCAAGCTGGTGAGGATATCGTTAATCATGACTGATTTACCTGACCCAGTTTGGCCGGCTACTAACAAGTGGGGCATTTTAGCTAAATCACCGAGGATAGGCTGGCCGGCTATGTCTTTACCAATAACGAAAGAAAGCGGGCCTTTCATCGTAGCCCATTGCGGTGTTTGCAAGATTGAGCTCATCCGAACGGTCGCGGCTTTAATATTTGGTACCTCGATGCCAACGGCTCGCTTGCCGGGGATTGGCGCTTCCATACGAATACTGTGCGCGGCCAGGTCAAGCGCTAAATTATTCTCTAGGGCAGTGATTTTTGTCAGTTTTACACCGGTGGGCGGCTTCAGGGTATATTGAGTGACACGCGGGCCGATGTTAGCGCCTTCCATATCGACGTTGATGTTAAAGTTCGCATACGTTTCCCGAATAATCTCAGCGTTCCCTTCGACGTCACCTGCATCTGCTTTGTCCTGCTTTTGAATAAGCAAATCCATACCCGGCAGCTTCCAGTCTGGGTCGCTTGCCGTCGTAAGAGCTTCGTGTTGTTCACTAGCGGCAAGTTTTTGGGCAGTGTTCTTCAGACTAGTCATACGGGTAGAACCGGTGTGTGGTTCATGGTGCTCAACCGGCACGCCTTCATTGAGCTTAAAGCCGCTTTCGGCAGCTTTGGCTTTTAGGGCACCGAGGTCAGTATCTTCTGTCTGTGGGCGTTTAAGAAAATCAAATAGACTTATCAGTGACTTCAGTGAAATACCGTAACTTAAGCAAAACAGCAGCAGCGAGAAAACAAAAAACATTATTACCGCTGGGAATTTGTCGAGTGCGCTCAGCGCCAACCCACCAAAAAGTTCGCCTGCTCTTCCCCCATGTCCCGCCTCAAACGAGCCATCCAGCATTTTTGTCGCAAACAATACGTCGAAGAGGCTTGCGAGCACAAGCTGCAAGCCAACTATACTGAATAGTTTACCGACCGGTATTTGTTTATCTTCAGTCGTAAACTTATGGTAACCGAACGTGACCAGGATTACTGGTATCAGAAACCCCGACCAGCCAAGCGCCCAATAAACGCCGCTATAAAGGTTCTTGGGCAGTGGCCCACCCGTGCCAAACAAGCCAAGCAGCACAAACACAGCTAGCAACATGAGCAGTACTGCTCCGGCCATCGGCCAAAACGTTGACTGCTCGTCTTTGACGGGGACAGGTTTTCTTTTGGTGGTCTTTTTCTTTTTAGCCATAACTGTTTAATAGTACCATTTCTACGGGTTATGAGCCAGGAGGTGGGGGCTGTAGCCTATCAAGGTCAGCTTGGGCGGCATCCCGCATCATTTGTGCCGTTTCATTAGCAGGGTCTTCCGCCAACATTTGATTGGCTAGCTCAAGAGCGCGTAAACGCTGCGAGACCACATCTCCTCCTACCATTTCAGAAGATGGTATACCTTCATCAGGTGGGCCAGAATCAGAATGTGGGGTTTCTGCCATACTTGAAATAATATAGCAAATTTTACATCACTTGTCAATACTGCTTATGGTCTCAGGGAGACGTAATCGTCGAGCATGGCGTTTGCTGTTGGCCCCACACCCGCACCTTGTCCAGCTATCCGCACCACACCATCTGAGTCATTAGGTCCTAATCCAATCACCATACCGTTACCTGCTCCCGTAAGGCCACCTAAGTCAGAAAACAAGGGGTTTTTGGTGATGTCCCTAAACCCAGCTACAGCACGCCACCCATCTACTTGCACATCAAACCCACCAATGATATCTGTTTCCGGTTGAATGTCAGTTACTGAGGTGTGGTAAAGTGACACTATCGGGCGGCGGATACGTGCTTGCTCTTCAATTTGGCGTACATCGTCTGGAGTAATCTGAAAATCAAATTCATCCCAATTAACAGTTCTGTCGGCAAGCCCAAGCTTACTCATAAAAATAGCTGTCTTCTTGGGTAGGTCTCCTGCGGCTTCGCCGGCAATAACAGCCCCGGGAGTCTCAGCACCAGGCTCGGCAAACCCAAGCCGTACAGCCTGAGCAACAGCCTGTCCAAGCGGCATACCCATGCCCGCTTGAGGACCAACTTCGCTCAAAATAGCGGTGAGCGTACCATTAAGTACCAGATGTATCTGGGAGACATTCGGTTTGTCACGCAGATAGACTGCAGCCGCTTCCATCATACGAGTTCCACCACCAACGGTCGCATTAACACCTAACCGGGCAAAGTCATCTGATAACTCACGCAATTCATCGAAGTGATTAGCCATGGCGCCTTTTTCGGCTGTGATTACCGCTCCGCCCTTCTGCAGCACTGGCCGTATAATACTCATTGCGGCCTGACCATCATTATCCGATGGGATAGCCACAAATGCTGTAGTTGGAACTCCCGGATCACCATCATACTCAGACCCATTTGCATTCAGCACGCCTCTGGTTCTTGTGGCAACAAACTCCGGTTCAGGTAGCAGGCCTAAGCGTTCAGCGACATGCACTTGGCCAACTTGTCGTAACACCTCACTTCCAATTAGACCTTGTCCGTATAATGCCCAGGGCTGTGCTTCTCCTCGACTCATAATATTGCTCCTTTCAGAGCAGCGTACACTTGTGCGCCTTGCTGTTCTAAAGCAATATCAAGCTCTCTATCATCTGTGACCATCGGTGGCCTACCATAACCAACCGGTAAGCCGATGGCTGCACGAAGCAGTGCTTTAGTAGCAATTGGATTCCGCCTTTCCGGCCCGGTTTCGAATTCATATGAAGGCCTGAGTGCCTCATTAAGTCTATCTGCTTCGCCATGATCACCTCGTGCTTCAGCATCAAACATTACTTGTATTTCCTGGCCGGCCCAATGACTGGCCACAGATATAGCCCCTACTGCGCCCCGACGCACAAATTCAAGGTTCAGCCCATCGTCTCCACTGTAAGTAACAAATCCATCTGGGAGATCATCACGCAGACGCACTGCACGATCAACGCTCCCTGTTGCATCTTTGACAGCCACAACGGTTGGCAGTGAAGCAACCTCCAGCAATGTGTCATCTTCTAGCCCCTGTCCTGTACGCACAGGAATATCGTAAACTACCACTGGTAGAGGTGTCGCGTTAGCAATAGTACGAAAATGATACCGTAAACCACCTTGAGTGGGACGATTGTATGGTGGCGTAACGACGAGCAACCCATCAGCCAACTGTTCGTAGGCAACTTCTTGGGCCAGAAGTTCAGTACTTAATGTGTCCGACTTCCCTACCCCTGCTAGAATAGGCACCTCTACTGCTTCCCGTACTGCTCGGAAAAGCTCCATTTCCTCTTCATGAGTAAGAGCCGGACTTTCGCCAGTTGTACCGGCAAGTACCAGTCCTTCAGAGCCATTCTGAACGAGGAACTGAGCAAGCTGTTGAGCATGCTCTGGATTGAACGACATATCCCCTTCGAATGGGGTTACCATAGCAGTCACTACTCGACCAAACGGGGCATGTTCATAAGGACCAGCCCCTTGTTCAAATTGTTGGCGAACTGTCAGGGCTTCCGTGCTCATATATCTCCTTAGCTTATAGAACCAGTGTATCGAGACCTGGTAGGATTGCAAGCATGAGCAGTTTGACTAATCAACACGGGCATCTTGGCCTAAGAGTTTAGCCCGCATTTCAGCAAAACGTTGTTGTTGCTCTGTCGCAATTTGTTCTGGGGTTGGCGGTTCAGGCGCTGCGGGGACTTCAGGCTGACTAGTTTTTTCTTTACCCTTTTGTTGTTCCTGTTTGCCCGGATTTTGTGCGTTTTTACCAGCTAGGGGCTTGCCGCCAATCACGTTAACTACAGGGATAACGATAGGGCTTCCGCCAGTATGTTCATAGAGGAAGTGCGTCACATGATCCTTTAGTTCTGCCTTAAACCTATCCAAATCAATACGCTTAAACCGTTGCCCCACAGCACGTTTTAGTTCAACCCGAAGGTTGCTGACTAACTCCTCCTGATCCCGCATATGGATAAATCCACGGCTAATGATATCCGGACTGGTCATAATACTGCCCGTCTTGCGGTCAATAGTCAGAACTACCGCTACCAACCCTTCTTCGGCTAGCATAATACGATCTTTGATGACCACTCCTGCGACAATCATTCCCGCTTGGTCTACCAGCACTGTACCTACTGGCACTTCCCCTACAATTTCAATCTTGTCTGGGGTAAGGGCAATTACTTGGCCATTTTCGGCATTTATGCAATCGCCTCGAGGTACGCCTTGCTGAACAGCTAGCTCAATATGTCGTTGTTTCACTCGATATGCGCCATAAATAGGAATGAAGAATTTTGGCTTGGTCATCTGAATCATCTCAGCATACTCATCCTGGCTGGCATGACCGGAAACGTGCAAGGGTCCTACTCCATCAAGCTCATGATTACGATGTTCGAATACATGCACCCCATTACGGGTTAACCCGTCTACCATTTCTCCAATTAGCGAATCATTGCCTGACTCTGGGATAGGTGTAGAGCTCAAAATAACCGTATCCTGCTCTTTTAACTTGATATGCTTATGTTCACCGTTCGCCATACGCTGCAACGCCGAGTTAGGTTCGCCCTGTGACCCAGTACATACCACGACCAGTTCGTTATCTTTCATACTTGCCGCCGAGGCAATCGGCACAAACGTGCCTTTTGGTATTTTCATAAAGCCGTGTCGGACAGCCATTTCTAGCGTACTCACCATGCTTCGGCCATCCATAGCAACTCTTCGGCCATGATGCACCGCTGCGTTTACAATCATCTGCACACGGTTCATATTAGTAGAAAATAACCCTACAAAAATTCGTCCCGGTGCTTGGTCGATAATGTCTATGAAGCTCTGTTCAATAGTTGACTCGCTTGGTGTTCTTCCCAGTCGCTCAACTGTGGTACTTTCGCTCAGAAGCGCCAATACACCTTCATTGCCCAATTCTTTTAGCCGCTCAGTATCAGATCGTTCGTGATCAAGCGGATTAGGGTCTAGTCGAAAATCACCAGTGTTAATGATACGCCCCGCGGGGGTATCAAGCACAATACAAGTGCTTCCAGGGATAGAGTGAGTAATGCGGACTAGCTCTACGAAAAACGACCCTAGCTTCAATCGCTCGTGAGTATTTTCGTTCATAATAACTGTCTTGAGCTCAAACCCTTCGGGCATTGGCAGACCAAAGTTTTCGAAAATCTCTTCTACGCGGCCAATTGTAAAGTTTGACCCGTAAATAGGCGCCGGAAAACGCGGCACGATATGCGGTAAACCACCAATATGGTCAAGGTGGCCGTGGGTAATGACATAGCCGCGCAATTTATGACGAATACTTTCCAGGTATGTCATGTCACAAATACCGTAATTGATGCCGGGCAGATCGACTCCCAGGTCATTACCACAGTCCATAATGATAGCGTCATTCATGTACTCTACCAGTATGGTGTTTTTTGAACCTCCTCCGTCCATACCCCCGAGGCCGATAACTTTAAGTCGGGGAGTATCATCAATAAAGTTAGCACGAGGCTTCTCTTGTTTGCCGTTATTTGCCGAAGGTACGTCCAAATATTGGCTGGCAATTCGGTTGGCATCGTCTTGGGCACGGCGTTGGGCGCGAATAGCCGCTCCGCGCGAAGAGCTAAACGAACGATCCGGTTTACTTGCTGTCCCCGACGGTTTTGCCCGCTGGGATCGTTTGGGCTTGTTTTGGTTAGTATTGTTTTTTGGGTTCATAGATTCCTTTCTATGATAAATTAGTTAAGTTTTTTCAAAATAAGGGGGATGGTAGAAAAATCATCCACCAACGTTTGGCGCAATGCGCCGTTGTACAGAGCCGCCGCCGGATGAAACAAGGGCAGGTATACTTGTCCCTTGTATCGCTTTGGCTGGCCGTGCACTTGGCTAATCTTGAGGCCAGGGAGCAAGCAATCCATGCTATGCCGGCCTAGCGTCACGATGAGCTTAGGTTTAATGATATCTATTTGTTTTTGTAGATACGGTAGAAACGCCGCTTTTTCCTCGGGCAATGGATCCCTGTTATTGGGCGGACGGTACTTAACAATGTTACTAATGTACACGTCGGCACGTTTGAGGCCGATGGATTTCAGCATTTCTGCCAAAAACTTACCAGCTGCCCCTACGAATGGAATGCCTTGTTCGTCCTCGTTTTTACCCGGAGCCTCTCCGATAAATACGATTTCGGCATCAGGCGAACCGTCACCAAACACCAGCTGCGTAGCCCCAGCCTTAAGCTCAGGGCACACGTCGTGAGCAATAATCTCTTGCACTAGTTCGTCCAGTTGGGTTTGTTTACTATTTGCCATATGATTTGATCAACAATTTCATCAGCCGTAGGAGCTGCGCGCAGGACAGAAAGGCAGCAAAGTAATACAGCCAACTACCGGTATCAATTGCCCCGGAAGCCGCGGCATACCCCAAGACAAGCCACACCCCTAGCCATCCGAGTATTAGCTTGCGGCTCATTGCTTTTGTATTCTTTACAGCTTTTGTAGCCACGATAGTTCCTCTACCCTTTTTCGTTAGCTTCGCGTGCAGCAGCTTTCATGCTGAGCTGCAAACGGCCTCGGTCATCAATAGCCACCAGTTTTACGGTAACTAGATCACCTTCTTTAACAACATCACTTGGCTTATTAACGCGCTCCTCAGACATTTCGCTGACGTGCACAAGCCCATCTTTACCAGGCATAATCTGCACAAACGCCCCAAAATCCATCACACTCACTACCGGACGATCAACATAGATTTTACCTACTTCGGGGTCTTCCGTAATGCCTTTAATCCATTGTACGGCCGCATCAATCTTGGCTTTATCGGGACTCGCAATCATGACCATCCCATCATCCTTGATGTCAATCTCTGTGCCAGTCTCAGCAGTAATCTTCTGAATCATCTCGCCACCCTTACCGATTACTTCGCGGATTTTATCAGGATTGATTTTGATACTTTCTACTCGGGGCGCAAATGGGCTCATTTCCTTCTTCGGCTCAGCAAGTGTTGTAAGCATGTGTTCGAGGATGTGCGCTCGGCCAATTTTGCCCTTTTCGAGCGCTTCAGCCAAGACTTCTACTGGTAAACCATGGACTTTCATATCCATCTGCAATGCAGTAATGCCCTTACTAGTACCTGTTACTTTGAAGTCCATATCTCCGGCAAAATCTTCGGCGTCAGCAATGTCACTTAAAATGTACGGCTTGTCGCCATCAATCATAAGACCCATAGCAATACCGGATACTGCTGCCTTGAGCGGCACGCCTGCATCCATCAGCGCAAGACACGACGAGCATGTAGCAGCCATACTAGTCGAGCCGTTTTGGCTCATAATCTCTGTTACGCTCCGAATAGTGTATGGGAAATCTGCTTCGCTGGGCAACACTGGCAAAAGCGCGCGCTCAGCCAGGTAGCCGTGACCAATTTCGCGTCGGCCTGGACTTCCCAGACGTTTTACTTCGCCGACTGTATAGCCTGGCGCGTTGTAGTGGTGGAGGTATCGGCGCTCACCCTCGCGCTCCATCGTGTCAACCAACTGCACATAACTTAATGGCGCCAACGTCACAATGTTCATACCCTGCGTCATACCACGAGTAAACAACGATGAGCCATGTGCACGTGGCAATAGTCCTACTTCGCTGCTTAGGGGACGTATTTCATCTAATGTACGGCCATCTGGGCGCAGATTGTCATTGATAATACCCTTGCGAACGTCTGTATGAAGCGCCTGCGTAAATGCTTCATCGTATTCCTGACGAAGGTCGGCGTAATTGTCACCTAAGCTTTCTTTGAACGCTTCGTGGAAATCTGCGCGAAGGTTAGACAGTAAGTCATTACGCTCTGGGTACGGACGGCGGATATTGTCGCCGAGTTTCCCTTCAACCCACACGTCAACCGTCTTTTGGATGTCTTCGTTTGGTAGCAATAGCTCGTACTTACGCTTTTCTACGCCAACCTTGGCCACAAGTTCTTCTTGCAATTTAATTGCCGGCAGCATAGCCGCTTCAGCAAAATGTAGTGCTTCAACGACCTGCTCTTCGGTTGCTTCGTTAGCGCCAGCTTCAACCATCATAATTGCACCGGCCTTACCGGCAACTACGAGGTCAAGCACGCTCTTGTCGAGCTCATCTGCACTCATAAACGCTTCGGGCTTACCATCTTTGAGCCCCACACGAAGCCCAGCCACAGGGCCGTCAAAAGGAGCGCCACTCAGGCTGAGTGCTGTACTCATAGCCACCATCGCGACCATATCAGGACGGAAACTAGGATCCATGCTCAGCACGCTAGCCACGCCCTGTACTTCTTGACGATACCCCTTAGGGAATAACGGTCGAATAGGACGGTCAATCAGGCGACCGATTAAAATTGCATCGTCAGAAGGACGACCTTCGCGTTTGATAAACCGGCTGCCGCTGATTTTGCCAGCTGCATACATTTTTTCTTCATAATCAATACTGAGTGGAAAATAGTCCATACCGCTGATAGGCTTACTGCCCACCATGGCCGTACCCAATATAACCGTTTCGCCGTAACGTACGATAACGCTCCCGCTGGTGCGGAATCCAACGCGGCCTACTTCAAGGCTCAGCGTGCGGCCGCACCACTGTGTTTCAACTTTAATAATATCTTTGCCAGATGGATTAATTGTCCCTGACATTGTAGCTCCTTTATGGGTAACAAGGTTCAATCCTTCCGCTCTGCAGCGAATGAACTGCGCTCTATTACCCATATATTTAGTTTTTAATTACCGAGATTTCTCGTGTGCCCGAGAGCGCTCGTCTATCCGCCTTAGGGCGGACTAACCAACGTTCTATTTTCTGAGGCCTAGTTTTTTCACCAGAGCCAGGTAGGCTTTGCCGTCTTGCTCAGCAAGATACTTAAGTAGTCGTTTGCGTTTACCAACTGCTTGTAGCAATCCTCGGCGAGCCATAAAATCATGCTTACGAGTCTTTAGGTGCTCAGTCAGCTCCTTAATACGTTCTGTCAAAATACCAACCTGTACCTCTGGAGAGCCGGTATCTTTTTTGTTTCGTTGTAAATCAGCTGCGATCTTCGTTTTCTTTTCCGTAGAAATCATGTATATCCTTTAAATTATTTCAAAATGGTCTGTATGTAAGATGCGAGGTAGATACTCCTCACAGATGGCGTTACCGCCCAGTATAGCAAATTTCCTCCCAAGAAGCAACCCTGTTCTGCATATCCACCTTCTATGAGCCGGCAACACTAGTGTGTTCTTGGATTGTGCCCGCTTCAGAGATAGAATACGAACCAATACGGATGCGGCGAAGTTGGGTACAGTAGGCGCCTACTCCAAGTGTATTGCCAATATCTTCGGCCAACGTACGGATATACGTTCCAGATGATACCTCTGCCACAAAAGAAGCTTCTGGCCACGCATATGATACAAGTTTAAGCGAGCGAACAGTTACTGCGCGAGGTTCCAGTTTTACCTCTTTACCAGCCCTGGCTAGGCTATAGGCACGCTTACCGCCCACCTTAATGGCCGAATATATAGGTGGTGTTTGGGTGATGGCTCCCCGAAAGCTATCCAAGACATCTTCTATGTTGTGCTGGGATACTTCTTGGGCAGCAGGCGTGGGTGTCAATTCACCTTCTGGATCTCCGGTTGTACTGGTGACACCCAGCGTAATAGTAAACTCATAGGTTTTGTCGAGCTTTAACAGTTGATCGGCCTGTTTACAGGCGTTACCAACCAGTACAATCAGCAAACCTGTCGCAAACGGGTCAAGTGTGCCACCATGGCCTACTTTTAATTTTTTATCACCTGTTTTGGCTCGTAACTGGCCACGAAGCTTGGCGACCACATCAAACGATGTCCAACCAGCTGGTTTATCTACCAACAATACTCCATCGTTACCAATCTCACTCATCAAGCTGCTTTAGAGGCTGACGAGTCAGAAACGGCAGGCGTAAACGCCGGCGGCATCATAGGTGGCGGAACGGGAGGTGGCGCACTTGGGTCAGAAACGGCAGGTGTACCGGTTGCTTCAGGGGTATCAGTTGGGGGCTCAGCTTTATCCTTATCTTCGGTATTAGGAGGTGCGGAGGTATTGTCAGTTACAGGAGGCTGCGACGTTTGGGCTGTACCGCCAACTCCCGGTAGATCAACGTACTGGGCTCCTAGTGCCTCAATAGGGGGCAATGGCTGATCGTTTGATGTCACTGCTGCGCTTACAGCATCCCGAGCTTCATCCACATTCGTACCGAGTACTGGCGGAGCACTGGCTGCAGCAGAAGTACCGTCGCTAGGTTCAGATTCAGACGAAGTACTGTCCGCAACATGTGGACTCTGGACTGACCGTTCTAAATCTTCCAGCGTATTAGAAGCTTGAACGACTGGTTCTTGCGACGCATCAGTAGGCAACGGTTTATCTGTGGAGAAGGCGGGTCGGTTTGGTGCTTGGCCTGTATTATGGCTCAGCAGAGGCCGTTCCGATGCCGACGCAGGTTCGGCCATTAAGTTAACAGCCTTTTCTGTCTCATTATCCTTGCCTGATGCTGTAAGCGTACCACCCATAGATGGAGCATCCAACTGGGTGTCTCCTCCTTCGTTCAATGCTGGTTTACCGGCCGTAGCGTCACTTTCTGGAGACGACGACAAAGCGCTTTGCAGAGATGGAGCAACAGATGCTTTTGGCTCCTCACCTGGCTGGACTGCCTTCAAGTGCCCCTGGTCATCTATGCGTATTTGCTCAAGCTGTTGTTGGGCTTCAGCGTCGAATTCGTACGAATCAAGGTCAACGGCGGGGCCGTGATCAATCTGGAGTGATCCATCTGGGGCAACTTGGTCAGCCACAGGTTCTGGTAAGTTGATAGCCGCACCGGCTGCAACTGGCTGAGCAACAGATGACGCTTGAGGTAGAGTTTTTGGCGCTTGAGGAGGTGGTGGCGTTGCCGGCTTAGGAGGTTGAAGCCTCACAGCGACAAGCTGCTGATTCGCTCCGGCCGCTAATAGTTTAGAACTTACTTCCATAGTTTCTGATGTAGTCTTTTCGTTACTGAACCGATTGGTCTGCGCCACGATACCGGTCAAGAAAGCCGTTGCCATCTGAGAGTCCAGTACATCCGGCTTCAGTGCTACGCCAATACTTACTAGGATTTCGGATAGGCTACTCGCCTTGGGATCAATTAGGTTCATGGTTCCTAGACCCGTTATCTTGTCTGTCGACACATCAATAACGGTAGCGTCATGGAGAATGCGGCCATGAGCCGCAATTGCCTGGTCGAGATCTTGCTGCTTGCTAATCCCCACCGCCAGTACTACTTCGACATTGAAATCACCCTGGCTAAATACCAGGTCTTTGTCGGAAATCGAGGTTCGATACGGGGTTATGAAAATACGGACGTGATTGTCTTCAACCTTATACCGTAGTTTATCTGCCTTATTTTTATCCAGGCTGATGATAAAATCGCGCAGGCTGTCAGTGTTAGTTTCGAGCGTCTTCGACGGTTCCAAAAACTCCAGTATACTTGGTACTTTACCGCTAAAAACGGCTGTAGCGTGCTTGCCCAGTTTGTTAAGAAGCAGTGTTATGCCAATAGCAGACGCCAATTGGTCAACTGACGGATTAGCACTAACAGTGACCAATATATTATTGGCTTGCTTCAACCGTTCAACAATTTGTGCTTTTTGAGTATCCATTTTTATTTTTTGTACCTCTGTTACCAAGTCTACCACAAACATGAGCAGTATGCAAGTATAATATCGGTTTTTTCCGGTTATTTACAAAACTCCCTAAGCACGTTATAGTCTACCCCTGAACATATAACTAAACATTAAGAGGAACTACTACTATGCCCATTATCAAGTCAGCAAAAAAACGCGTCAAAGTTGCCCGTAAAGCAACCGTGCGTAACGCCAAGACCAAGCGCAGCCTCAAAACGGCTCTGAAATCATTTGTCTCCAAGACAACGAGCGCCAGCCACTCCAGCGCTCAAAGTGCGCTGGACAAAGCTGCCAAGAAAAACGTTCTTCATAAGAACAAAGTTGCCCGCAAAAAACGTCAACTTGCCAAAGCTGCCAAAGCTGCCGGCGTAAAACCATCTGCTTCTACCAAGAAAAAAGCTGTTCCTGCTAAGAAAACACCGGCTAAACCTGCTGCAAAACCAGCCCGCAAAAAAGCTCCTGCCAAGAAACCTGCAGCCAAGAAAACCACCAAAAAATAACCTGCTTATACTTTGATATACTGACACCCTAGGCTAGGATGTCACACCAGCGACTAGCAAATTCCGCAGGGCTTCGTCTGAGTTTAGCCCTTTGGTTTTGCTTTTCAGGTCAATATCAAGCACTTCACTCACTAGCTTTTGTATATCACGCATCGAGAGTTTACCGGCAATTGTGCGAGTCTTGCTCACTACATAAGGATTCAGCTTAGCGCTAGAGGCAACTAGGGCATCGCTCTGGGCAACTGCTGACTTTACTAGGGCGAGTATGTGAAGTTGCCAGGCAAGCATAGCAATAATTTGCTGCGGTTCAACTTTTAACTGGCGCTGCTCTTCGTACAGGCGCACAGCTTGCTTCGTATTACCAGCAAACATAGCATCCAGCAATTGAAAAATCGTGCTTTGCGGTGCTGGCTCGGTGAGCAAATCAATGTTCTGCCGTGTCACAGCGGGTTCGTAGATAACTAGTTTCTGCAGTTCCTGGTCTAACAACTGCTGATTGATACCACTACGCTCTACTAAGTAACGGGCATCAGCCGTACTAATAGTGCCGCCCTCTTCTTTTGCTCGCGCCACCACCCAGCGCGCTAAGCCATTGGCATCCAGTTCATGAAATTCCTTAAACGTAGTGTGGGCTTTTAGGTACTTATAATAGCTAGAACGCTTATCCAGCTTTGGCTCTACCACGATGATGTCTATGCTTTCGCCGACATTTTCTAGGAGATCTTGGACATTTTCCGCAAACTCCTTTTGAGCGCTAGGCGTCCGCAAGACCGCTAATTTTTTATCAACGAGAAACGGCATACTCTGTAGCGCTTCGTATAGCCGATCATAGCTAACTTCTTCGCCGTCCAGCGGTGTAACCGCTAAGTCACCGTACGCCTGCACGAACTCATTGATTAATCGTCGCAGTTCTGTTTGTAGCCCGAGCGAATTTTCACCTGTCAGTGTCGTTATCACTTGCTTATTTTACATTTTCTACGCCAGTTAGGCCACAGACAACCTTCTAGAGCTGAGAAAATCGCTCAACGATTGTATCAAAAGCTGGCCGGATCCTATTGAGATATTCTTGAGGGTAATGAGCAGGCGGATTGGTCATCCATTCTTGAGCTTCGTCCAGCGCTGCAGCTAAACGTTCCTTTAGTTCGTTGCCGAATTTTTGCTTCGAGGAATCTCCTTGTAAATATTGTACAAACGCTATGGCTTCATCCCAACGTTCAGCAAATTTACCGGGTACCATATCTGTCTGCCAGCGAGCGGGACCAAATCCTTGGACATCGGGCTCAAAGTACGCTTTCTGCTCGGCAATAAGGTAATCAGGTAGCGCTCCCTCCCCCCAACGTCTAACGTACTCTCTCATCTGCTTAAAAGAATCTACATCATCTATGCCTAACCGTTCGTATTCGTCGGCAATGCTTGCAAAATCTTGAAGCTGAGAGATTCCCAACGCTTCAACTTCCTCGTCCGACATATCAAGTAACCGTTCGGGAGACCGTGCAAACATAGTCTTTACTTTTTGGCTGAGCGTATCGACCACATCTGTTGTCAGTTGCCTCAGCGACGTATTTGCTGTCAGATC
>CAZHPF010000008.1:0-20050 GCA_964534095.1 uncultured Candidatus Saccharibacteria bacterium | reverse complement strand
GATCCCAAGATTAGATTTCCCTATGAGGACCCTGAAAGACGATCAGGTTGATAGGCGCAAGGTGGAAGTACGGCAACGTATGGAGCCGAAGCGTACTAATAGTCCCATTGACTTTTTACGACCTATGAGACAAACCCATGGTTTTATCATTGTGCCATTGTTTGGTAATTCAAACGCGGGCTACTCTTTTCTCTAGCAGAAAAGGAAGCAACGATAAAACGGGCTTGGCTCAAGGGTAGTGCATTGACTAGTTATTGGTGGTTCTAAACCACTAGTTTGCCTTAACAACTCAAATTTAACTTCGTATACGGACATCAGGTTCATGTTTGTTGTAGCAAAAGCTACAAAAAGCCTGTATTTGGTGCCCATGGCACGAGGGAGACACCTGTTCCCATTCCGAACACAGCAGTTAAGCCTCGTAGCGGTTACAATACTTGGGTCATCAAGCCCTGGGAAAATAGCACGGTGCCAAATTATAGAGTAAGACCTCCGAACAGGAGGTCTTTTCTTTTATATTTGGCCACAAAGAGAATTACCATCGGTAGTGACCAACTTTAGCAACTGCTTCATAGCCTTTGCAATGAGGGGGTTGTCAATGACCAGGGTACTTTAATATAAACTTATTGACATGAGCGCAATGTAGTGCTATCATAAGCATAATTCTAAAAGAGAAGAGAGGGTTTCTGTCACTGGCAGAGCCCTCTTTCTGTTTTAGGAAGTGGACAACTAACTAACGGGAGGCCAATACGATGGCTGGAACAAAAGATGGCGGCAAAGCTGCTGCCGCAACTAACAAAGCAAAATACGGTGCTGATTTTTATGCAAAAATCGGTGCTGCAGGCGGCAAAAAAGGTCGCACTGGTGGCTTCTACGCTAACCGTGAACTAGCTCGTGTAGCTGGTGCTAAAGGCGGACGCATTAGCCGTCGGACTAAGAAGTAGTCGTTTAATATAACGACGTCTACGAAAATACCATCTGATCAGTCTGATTGGATGGTATTTTCTTATTACGTGCCCGCATACGATACGGCCTACAAAAACGTGATGGCGATACTGTCCAGACAGTCGCACAGTTTATGCATTTATATTGAGAATGTGAGACTTGGAGTGAGTTTACGCCACATGCAGGGCAAGTGCTCCGTGTATATAACCAGTCTCGGTAGGTATCCAAACAGTCTTCGATATGTTTTTTGTCGACCTTAGCCGACAATGTTCTTGCTATTGCCATAGCCTCTTGCCAGGCTGCAGCCTCAAGAAAAAGTAAATCGGCATCAGTAGTGTATCGGGTATGGTTCAATGTAGCATGCCCCATCTCATGAAAGAGAGCCATATTACCGGTAACTGTACCGAGTAAGCTTTTGCTATAGTTAATGACTTTTTTATGAGGTGACCAATAGAAAGAGTCTGCTGTTTGGAACGTATAACCAGGCAACATGGCGCGGCATAACATTAGTAAATCATTGGTTTTGGGCATAGTCGTAACATCCATAGATTACTGCTTCATGAGCCCGCTTAGCTAGTACAATTGGGGGAATAGTAAACATGGGGTTTCGGCAAGCCTCGAGTTTTTCGAACAAGGGTGTGCGGAATAGGTCAAGTTGCCCGCCCGCTCCTCCACCCATAATAATAACGTCAGGCGTTAAAACGGTGGACAGATTAACTAGCCCAATGGCGAGATTTTGAGCAAACCACTGCCAGGCTTCAGTTTTATCTGTAGGAGTATCGCTTACACTATGTCCAAATTTTTCCTGGAATGCCCGGCCAGAAGCAAAATCTTCCCAATCTGTTAGAGTGCCTTCATGCTCAAACAGCATTTGCCCTGGTTCTGTATCCAAGAAGTGGGGGTCTAAGTTACCTTCAATGACTAGCCCAGCCCCTATACCAGTGCTAATTGTTATGTATAGCGCGTTGTGGTATGTAGGGTAAAGAAGTCTTCCTTCCGATAAAGCCGCAAGGTTAGCGTCGTTTTCAAGCAAAACCCTTTGCTGAAATACGACTGCGAGGTCAGCCCGCAAGGGAGTATTAGCCCAGCTTAAAGTGCCAAATGCACTTACTACCCCAGTTATTCGATCAATCCTGCCAGGAGCGGCTACTACCACACGCGAGAACGATTTTGTAGATAGATTCGCAACAGTTTTTGCCAGCTCTATCTTAAAATTTTCATAATCTGGTGGAGTAGGGAATTTAACCTCTTCAACTTTCTTGCCAGATGCATCAAACACCACGATAAGTGTTTTTGTCCCTCCGATGTCTATGGCTGCAATCATACATCTGATTCTAGCATGGGGTCTTTGCTTGACCAAACAGATACCAACAGATATAATTGGAGTTAACCACATTAATATCATTTAACTTTGGCCGTAAGGCTAACCGGTATTAAAGCGGAAATATATGAGAGGAGGCATGTACAACATGTCAAAAAACAGCATTACTATGGATGACTTGCTGACATCCACTAATATCACAGGGCTAAAAGCCGGAGAAGTCATAGAAGGCACTATTAGCTCTGTTCGAAAGCATGAAATTTGGGTTGACCTAGGGGCTAACGGTGTAGGTGTCGTTATGCGCCGAGAAATTGGCCATGGCCAACAACTAGAAGAAGGCCAAAAAGTTACCACAAGTGTGGTAGATCCAGAAATGGACGAGGGCTACGCGCTACTGAGTATGCGCCGCGCTGTAAAAGACAGAGGCTGGGACGAGTTACAGCAGTTGTTTGAGGCTAAAGAAATTATCGAAATTATCCCTTATGACGCTAACAGGGGAGGGCTATTGGTAGAGCTTGAAGGTATTCGAGGCTTCTTGCCTGTCTCTCAACTTGCCGCCGGCCACTATCCTAGGGTTTCTGGAGCCGACAAAGATGAAATTCTCCAAAAGCTTAACCAACTGGCTGGTTCGCCAATCAGAGTTCGTATTTTAGACATCAGCCGAAAGGACAACAAGCTAATTTTTTCTGAGAAAGAAGCCGTAAAAGATGACATGCAAGCTCGTTTCTCCGAACTAAAAGTGGGCGATGTCGTAGAAGGTGTTATTACTGGAGTAATTGATTTTGGGGCGTTCGTAAACGTTGACGGTATCGAAGGCTTGATTCACATATCGGAAATTTCGTGGGAGCGAGTCGAAGATCCGCGTAAATATGTCAAAGTAGGGCAGACTGTTAAGGCAAAAATCATCTCTATTGATAAAGATCGGTTAAGTCTCAGCCTAAAACAGACCACTGAAGATCCTTGGCTAGGCGAAGTCAAAGCCTTTAAAAAGGGTGATACAGTTGAAGGAAAAGTGACGCGCATTACGCCGTTTGGTGCGTTTGTGCAGCTAAGCCCTGCAGTGGAGGCCTTGGTGCACGTGTCCGAGATGAGCGACGAAGAAGGTATTGACCCTGAAAAAATCTTTCAACTCAATGAGACCAAGCGTTTCAAAGTATTAGATATTGACACTGAAGGACGAAAAATAGCCCTTAGTCTTAAAGACGCAAAGTAACCCGGCGGGCTTTCGCCTAAGAAAGGAGTGATCTATGGCAGTTACCATCCAGATTGATTCAACGATCACCGTAGGCGACTTAGCAGAGGCGTTAAGTATACCAGTCACCAAGCTTATCATGGAGCTTATGAAAAACGGCGTAATGGTTACCGTGAATGAGCGTATTGATTTTGATACTGCCCAGATTATGGTTGGAGAACTAGGGCTTGAGATTGATCTTCAGAAAAAGGTAGTTGCTCCTGAAGCAACTCCGGAACGAAAAAAGTCTGTGATAAGCAAGACGGCTACACCCCGCCCGCCCGTTGTTGCTGTTATGGGTCATGTAGATCACGGTAAAACAAGCTTACTAGATGCTATAAGAGGAGCTCAGGTGGTAAAAACTGAAGCGGGTGGCATAACTCAGCACATATCTGCGTATCAGGTTATGCACGATAGTCGAAAGGTTACCTTTCTTGATACGCCTGGGCATGAAGCGTTTGCAGCACTAAGAGAGCATGGTGCTCATCTAACCGATGTAGTGGTCATAGTTGTAGCAGCTGATGACGGCATAAAACCGCAAACTGTTGAAGCGATTCGTTTTGCCCGTAAAGCAGGGGTAAAGATTATAGTTGCAGTCAATAAGATTGATAAAGAAGGCGCAGATATCAACAAAACCAAACAACAACTATCTGAACAAGATTTGTTGATAGAGGAGTGGGGTGGCGATGTGGTGGTAGTGCCCGTATCTGCAAAAACAGGCGAAGGTGTGCCAAAACTACTGGATATGATTTTTTTGGTTTCTGATGTGGAAGATCTGAAGGCAGAAGAAAAAGGGCCTGCAGAGGGGTTGATTATTGAAGCGCATATGGAACGTGGCAGAGGGGCTGTCGCTGAAGCGTTGGTGGAGAATGGTACGCTTTCACCCGGTCAGTTTATTGTCGCAGGTGGGAGCTATGCGCGTATTAGGAACCTCGAATCTACTGACAGCAAAGCAATTCGCTCAGCAGGCCCTTCGACACCTGTTATTATTACAGGGTTTAAGACTTTGCCGGAATTTGGTGACATTTTTACAGCTGTAAAAGATGAAAAAACGGCACGCATCATGTCAAATCTGGCCACTGAAGCAAGCAAAAAAAGTGCTCATGGTGATATTAATAGCAGCGAGCTAATCCGCATGATTAATCGAAGTAATGATTTGACGGAGCTGAATATTATCATCAAAGCCGATGTCCAGGGTTCGCTCACTTCGGTTATAGATAGCCTGAAGGTTCTTGATACTGATGAGGTTGCAGTGCGAGTGGTAGGGTCGGGGGTTGGTTCTATCAATGAGAACGACATACACCTTGCCACGACCTCGCGTGCAATTATTTACGGTTTCCATGTGGCAATGTCGAGTGGCGTAAAACAACTTGCTGCCCGGGATAAGACAACCATCAGGCTATATAAAGTTATCTATGAGCTGATTGATGACGTGAAAGTTGAGCTTGAACGCCTATTGTCCCCTGAAGTGCTTGAAAAGGAACAAGGGAGACTAGTCGTGAGAGGGGTGTTTAAGATTACCAAAACAGAGGTTATCTGTGGAGGTGAGGTTACAAAAGGTAAGCTTGCTTCCCCTTCGTTGGCGCGAGTTGTGCGTGGCAAAGAGATTATTGCCGAAGCGCAGCTCACAAACTTAAAACGTGGCCCGCAGGACACAAAAGAGGTGTTTGAAGGTGAAATGTGTGGGCTTAGCCTTGCAACTACCTCACGAGTAGATGTTCAAGAAGACGACAGAATTGAAGTATTTACCCGAGAGTCTGTTGCTCGAACTCTCTCATAGTAGTATAAATAGTTTTTGCGATGGAACGATACTCAAGCCAACACGATACCGAAGCTTCCCCGGAAGAGCTACGACAACCCAATATTGAAAAGCTGACCGGGTGGCTTATGGGGCTGCAGCCTGAAGAGCGAGCCGCAAAGGCTAAATCTAAACAAGAGTCCATAGGTGACCGGCCAGCCGAAGAACTTAAAACCGAACGATATTTTGAGCGGCGAAAAGAAGTACGAGATGACGCACAAGCTATAAAGCAAGGTGGAATGGTGGCGGTGGGTGAGGTGCTTGCAGATAAGTCTTCCTCTGCCCTGCCGCATATTATCGGTGCTGTAGGTATACAACGAGTCTCAAAGCAAAAGAAAATGGCTACAGAGGAGAGCCGTGTCTCTGGTATCAGGTCAGCCACTAAGTCCGGTGGGCTTACTTTACTGCAGGCTATCCAGGTGGGAGTAGCTGTAGGCATAAGCATCGGGTTGTTAATTTTGCTCTGGTTAAGCGTCAGATGATACAATATCGGTAACGAAAGGATATGATCAATGTTTAAGCTCGATAATCAATTACTCGTAGAACTTGGCTTGGGTAGCCTGCCGCCCGATGAAAAGAATAAAATGCTTGCTCATATCTACGAAACGCTTGAAATGCGCGTAGGAATGAAGCTTGCTGAGCAGATGACCGATGCTCAGCTTGATGAGTTTGAAGGATTTATTGATCGCAATGATGAGGCGGGTGCGCTGAAATGGTTAGAGACAAACTTCCCGAACTACAAACAAGTGGTAGCCGATGAGCTTGAAAAGCTAAAAGCCGAAATAAAAGCAAGCGCTCCTCAGATTGTGGCTGCTTCTCAGGCGGCACTTGCCCAACAGCCCCAGACTGTGCCTCTGCAGCAGCCACCCAATCAGCCGTTTCTGCAGCCTCAGACTTCTTCTACTCCTTCAGGGGCACAACAAGCTGTACCACCACAAGCTCCTGCGCAACAAATCCAACCACCCTCTGAAGCTAATCAGCAGCCACCTTTAGCTCCTGCCGCTTGAATTTTTCCTACCGGAGGTTTTTCTCATGTCCTGCCAAAAAGGCTCGAGTGGTCATTTCTTGCTTACCGGCGGGCTTAAGCTTTTCAATACACACGGATCCGTTACTAGCTGCAATCATAATTACCCCGGTATCTTTTACGATTGTTATATCACCTGGTTTCGAACCCGTGGGCTGACTAAGGACGGCATGAGCCTGTGTGATAATGACATCTTTACCGGCAAGTGTAGTGCGCGAACCAGGCCAGTATGCGTAGGCGCGGATTTTTCGTGCAATAAGCTCTGCTGATTCGTTCCATCGAATAATACCGTCTTGTTTTCTGATCATGCTATCGTAGGTCGCTTTGGTTTCATTCTGTTTGGCTGGCTCGAGGGAGCCGTTTAATATAGCAGGGAGGGCAGTTTCTAGCATTTCCGCGCCTATATCTAAAAGGAGATCAGATAAATCTTGCTTTGTTTCAGTGCCTGTAAGCTTAACAGCTCTTTGATCATAGACTGGCCCTGCATCCATTTGACTCGAAAGTTGCATAAGTGATACGCCTGTCTCGTCACCATTCTCTAGAATCGTACTTTCGATTGGCGTCGGTCCGCGATGAAGGGGTAACAGAGAAGGGTGGATGTTAATAATCCCATAAGGGAACAAATCGATGAACCACTGCGGCACGATTTTTCCATAAGCAACGAGTATACCTATACTCGGGTTTAGTTCTGAGATAAATTGTTTAATTTCGGACAATTTTGACGGTGATAGCAGGACGATATTATGGTTTTTTGCTACTTCTGCTATTTCTAAGGGTCGAGAGTTTCGAGAACGAGCAGGATCGTTTTTAGCTATCACAGCCTTCACGTCGTACCCAGCTTTCACTAGCCTTTGTAGGGTGGGAGTGTTTGTGCTTACGCCGGTGGCTAAGCGCTCATTCCCAAAGAATACGATTGTTTTTGATGTCTTTTTCATAGTCGAGTGGTTCTAGCTTTCCATCTTCTTGCAGATGGAAAAAAGCATCTTCGGTATCCTTAATATGGTCAATAAATACAATACCATTAGTATGGTCGATCTCGTGCTGCAATATACGTGCCAAAAAACCAGTCACTGTTAGCCTAATTGGTTTGCCATGTACGTTAAGGGCTTTTATGCGGGCTTTTTCATATCGAGGAACTCGACCGTATATATCCCTAATACTTAAACAGCCCTCGTAGTCTTCAATAATTTCTCCTTCGAGTTTAGCTATTTCGGGGTTTATGAGTACTTGGAATGTTCGATCTTCTTTGTTGTCAAAATTGTTACGTATTACCACTATCCGATATTTTTTATCTATTTGAACAGCGGCAAGTGCCACACCGACTTCATGGGCACGAGAGTCTTCCCAGTCCAGGGTTGCCGCTTCCATATGGGCGATAATTTCTTTGATTTTATCATCAATAATTCCGACTTTACGTGATCCTTCCCGTAAATGAGGATCAGGAAGAGTAATAATATCGTCTTTTGTGGCGGACATATTGCAAATAGTATAACGTATCTGTTGTTTATGCCCCAAATTGTATTATTTCATTAGATTGGTTGTTTTGATTGTGGCTAAAGAAGAGTAGTGGGGTCTAGGTTGGGGATACAGTTTGCGGGCAGGTGTTTGATAGCCTCCAGGAGCTTCGTACGGGATTTTGCACGGACGATAAGATGCCAAGCGTACTTGTCGGCTACTTTTTCAATAAATCGAGGCGATGGGCCGTCTATGGCTATACCAGCCACGTTACTGTAAAGCAATTGCTTGGCTTTTAGGCATGCTGCTTCTGCAGATTTGCTTGACGTGCGATTACAGGTGACGGTCATTAAGTGAGTAAAAGGCGGAAACCTATAAGTTTTCCTTTCCTGCAGCTCCTGTTTGTAAAAGTCGTTGTAATTTTTGCTCAATGCGCAGGAAATAATTGAGCTATCTGGACGGTAGGTTTGCAAAATAAGAGTCCCATTACGATGTCCTCGACCTATTCTTCCGCTCACTTGGCTCAACAGTTGATAAGTACGCTCCGCAGCTGTGTAATCAGGAATAGAAAGGCTTACATCTGCCTGGACAATACCTACAATACTGAGCTTTGGAAGGTCAAATCCTTTTGCGATTACCTGTGTGCCAATTAGGATATCAATAGTACCTGAATGGAGGTCGCTAAATCGAGCATCGAGACTCTCTGAGTGATGTGTATCACCATCAAATCGCGCTATTTTCGCGCTAGGAAAATGTCTAATTAACTCAGCTTCAAGTGCTTTAGTGCCAATGGACTTAAATAATATGTCGGGCGCCTTGCAGGCAGGACACGAGATGGGCACGCTATCCTTAAAATCACACCCATGACATCGCATATTATGGGTGTCTGCATGAAAAGTGAGTAATGTATCGCAGTGTGGGCACAAGGCTCGCCATCCGCAGTTTTGGCACATAACCACTCGAGCGCTTCCACGTCGATTGAGAAATAGTAGAGATTGCTCTTGTTTGGCAAGTGCTTGGCTTATTCCGTCAAGCAAGTGGTTAGATAGGTAAGCCGAGCGAGTAAAATTACTGCGCTCACGGGCATCAATCACTTGTTGATCAACGGTAGCTGATGAGCTAACAGCTGCCTTTGTAAGCCGAATAACGGGTAAGCCCTTGGCAGTAAACGCATAGTAGTCGGATATAAGAGGCGTTGCAGTACCCAAGACGAGAGTAGCATTATGAAGTTCTCGTAATTTTGCTGCAATACGAGTGGCTTGGTAATGCGGCGCTTGATCCTGTTTGTAGGCACTATCATGGGCTTCGTCCACAATAATCAAACCGACGTTCTTGACTGGATAAAATAACGCCGAACGCGGCCCAACAACAATAACGGGCAAAGCACTCGTACATACTCTGAGCCATTGCTTCCGACGTGAGGCTGCGGTCATACCCGAGTGAGTAACAATGACTCGTTTACCAAATACTCGCGTTAAGATCTCTACAAGAGGTTTTGTAAGGCCAATTTCTGGCGTTGTAAGAATAACTGATTTCCCTTGTTCTATCTGTTGAAGTGTTAGCTCTAGATATAGGCGGGTTTTACCTGTACCCGTATCTCCATGTAATAGTACCGAGCGATATTCTGAAGTAGCAATGGTGTGAATTGCTTCACTCTGTTGCGAGGTAAGGGGTGGCAGTATGGAGGTGTGGGGCTTCATGACATTGGTAGTACCAGGAGCCTCGGCAAGCATTTTAGGGAGAGCTGGAGGTGTAAATAACTCGGTAACGGATCCAAGCGGAGCGGGATAGTAATCATAGAGCCACTTCATAAGCAAAAGCGTTGTCTTAGGTACAACCACGTCTTTCCACCACTGTAAAATAGGCTTTGTGGCAAACGATGGCTGATCAGTGGGCTCGTACAGGATACCAAGGACAGGTGTTTTACCTAGCATAACTCTTACAATTTGACCGGGGTCTAACTTGTCGTCGCTTGAGTAAGTGAGCGCTTCCGTGCCGTGATACCGCTGTGATCCAACTAAAACTCTGTAATACATACCACTATTATATGCTTTCTCAAAAAAAGTGTTGAAATCTATCAATTGGACGACTATACTAAGCTTTACGTTGTTCTAATAACAATAAGCTTATGTTAGATGTATTTATTACTTCCCGAGTTCGTCGCAAAATCATAGTTGTCTATGCTAAGTATCCTGATTTTAAGACGCATGTACGCGGACTTGCTAAACTAATCAAAGAGGATGCTGGCAATATACAGCGAGAACTTAAACGATTAGAAAAAGTCGGTTTTTTGATTTCGGAAAGACAAGGCAATACGAAGACATACCATACCAATAAACAGTTCCCGATATTCAAAGAGCTACAAAGTATAGTGTTAAAATCACAACGAATCACACAGAAAAAACAAAAAATTATTCCTTAAGTCTTGCGGATACCACGCTGTTACGTTATACTTACCGGTGATTATGATACAAGTTACACGAAAAGACACCAAAGAATCTACTGAAAACCTCATACGACGCTTTACCCGAAAGGTGCAGCAATCGGGGGTGGTTACTACTGTCAAGCAAGGTGAGTTTTTCGAAAAACCGCTTAGTAAGCGAGATCGTCGCCGTAAGGCAATTATTCGCCAAGAGCGCAAAGCAATAAAGGTCAAAAAACTTAAGCTTGGGCAGCGTTAGTAATTTTTGCTACACTAGAGCAAGCAAGGAAATCATTATATGGGGTTAAAACAGCAAATAGACGCTGACTTAAAGACCGCGATGCTTGCTGGCGATAAAGTGTTGGTCACCACGCTCAGGGGTCTTAAGAGTGTCGTTCTGTATGCTGAAGTAGCAGCTGGCAGTCGAGAAAAAGGGCTTGAAGATGAAACAATTGTGCAATTGCTGACAAAAGAATCAAAGAAACGCCAAGAAAGTGCTGACTTGTATGAACGAGGTGGTGACCATGAAAAGTCGGTCGCGGAACTCGCGGAAAAACGAGTAATTAGTCAATATTTACCGCAACAGTTGACCGATAGGGAGCTAGATGAAATTATTAGCATGGTATTAGCCCAATTCGATACGGTAGACAACCGCGTTATGGGGCAAGTGATAGGATCGGTTAAGCAAAAAGCCGGAGCAACGGTTGATGGCGGGCGCGTTGCTGAGGCAGTAAAAAGGAGAATAACATCGTGATAGTTTTTATGGGCGTTGCTGGATCAGGAAAAAGTGTACAGGGGAGACAACTTGCAGACGAACTAGGCTTACCTTGGCTTTCTACGGGTGAATTTCTCCGTATGCTTATTAATGGTGAGCGTCGGAAGGCCATGCTTGACGGAAAATTGATTGGCGATCACGAAATTATTGAACTGGTACAGAAAATTTTTAATATGATTGACGCCAAAAAAGAGTTTATCCTCGATGGTTTCCCGCGAACTATCCAACAGGCTGACTGGTTGTTGAATCAAATGAAACACCGACAGCTAAATATAACCGCAGTTATTCATATTAAGGCATCAGAGGAAGTAGTAAGCAGTCGTTTGCTTGCCCGGGGCCGCCCAGATGATCACAAAGACGCAATTGCTAAACGTTTTAGAGAGTATGAAGAATCTATTAAACCTATTCTGGCCGAGATGAAAGAGGCAGGTGTGCCAGTATTCGATATAGACGGAGAACAGTTAGTTCAGGAGGTTCATGAATCTATTCTGAAAGCAGTCAAGCCCCTTGTATGATGACTCAAGTAAAGACTGAAGCTGAAATCCAAGCTATGCGTGAGGGTGGACGGATGCTTGCCCAGGTACTGCATGTGCTTGAACAGCAGGTAGGTGCTGGGATGTCGACGAAAGATGTTGCCGAAGTAGCCAAGCAAGAGTTACGAAAACTAGGGGGTCAGCCTACGATATTAGGGTATGGAGGGTTTCCGGATGTCATATGTGTTTCGGTTAACGACGAAGTAGTCCATGGCATCCCGAAGCGAGACCATTTACTGAAAGAGGGTGATATAGTAGGGCTAGATTTTTGTGTCACCCATAAAGGTTTGATAACTGATGCGGCTGTGTCGGTAATTATCGGTAAAGCGGACAAAAAGATACAAAAGTTAGCGGAAACTACGCGTCAAGCTTTGTATGCTGGTATTGATGCATGTAAGGCAGATATTAGAGTCGGTGAAATTTCAGCAGCAGTAGAGGCGGTTCTCACGAAAGGCGGCTATGGAATTGTACGTGATCTTGTTGGTCATGGAGTTGGCCATGAAATGCATGAAGATCCCAATGTCCCTAACTTTGGTAAAAAATCAGAGGGATCCATATTGCGAGCCGGTATGACTATTGCTATTGAGCCAATGGCAACGCTGGGTTCTTACAAAGTAAAAACGGATCAAGATGGGTGGACAATCAGGACGGTTGATAATTCAATTGCGGCTCACTTTGAGCACACTGTCCTAATCACGCCCACTGGAGCAGAAATTCTCACAGCTCTTTAGCTTATTTTCTTGCAGCCTAGTCAGGATAAGCGCTATACTGCACGTATGCATGACACAACGCCAAACTATTTCTTTGGCCTAGATATTGGTACCTCAGCAGTCCGTTGTATTGTCGGTATGCCAGACGCTAACAACCAAGGAGAAATAACTATTGTTGGGCATGGCATGTCCGAGAATACCGGTATGCGCAAGGGGGTTGTTGTTCACCAAGATGATGTTATTGAAGCGGTGACGCACACTATCACAGAGGCAGAACGCGTTTCCGGGGTGCACATACAGAGGGCTACTGTGAATGTGAATGGGGCTCATGTTACCGGTCTAAATTCTAAGGGCGTGGTAGCAATTAGTGCGGCTAGTCACGAAATAGCCGATGATGACCGCTTCCGCGCAGAAGAAGCCGCAACGGTTATGAAGTTACCACCGAACCGTGAAATTATTCAAGTGTTTGCCAAAAACTATAGGGTAGATGGCCAAGACAACATTAAGGATCCAGTAGGTATGCACGGCGTAAGGCTGGAGGTAGATACCCATATTGTCACCGCATCTACTCCTAACCTAAATACTCTTGCCGTGGTATTGGAGAAATCAGAGCTCGGAGCAAATCACTTTACGGTCTCAAGTTTAGCGGCAGCTGAGGCAGTTCTAACCCGTCAGCAGAAAGAGTCGGGGACGGTATTATTGGATATCGGAGCGGGCACCACAAATCTTGTGGTTATCGAGGACGGAGAGGTGCAGCACGTTGCTGTTTTGCCAATAGGCGGCATTAATATCACCAATGACCTGGCTATTGGTTTAAAGACTGACCTGGCGGTTGCTGAAAAGGTTAAGCTGGAGCATGGCTCGCTCGAGACCCCTGACTACGGCTCGGTTACGTTGAAGTATGATGGCAAAGAGTACAGTTTTGCAGAGAGCGAAATCCATATGATTATTGAGGCTCGGGTAGAAGAATTGCTGGAGTACGTTGATAAAGAGCTCCGCAGAGTAGGTAAATCTCGTAAACTTCCTGGCGGAGTCGTAGTGGTCGGCGGAACCGCAAAGTTACCTTCATTAGATGAATTCATTCGACAAAAATTGGAACTACCTGCTCGTATCGGTACTCTTCAGGAGTTAAAAGGGCTTGTTGATATCGTCGATGATCCTACGTATGCAACTGCTATCGGGCTTATGCAGCTCGATATGTTACTGCAGCCTAATCCTCATGTTGTAGCTAAAGGGAAACCAAGCGCAAAAGCATTTGGAATGATAGAAGGCTTGTTCAAGAAATTGCGCGGTTAGAGAGGATAGGAAACGGTTGTGAAGACAATCAGGTACTGTTATACTTCACCGTATAGTTATGGAGGAAGAGGGAAGTAATGCCGCAAGTTAACCCAGCAATAGAGACGTTTGCTCGTATAAAAGTTATAGGGATTGGTGGCGCCGGTGGTGCTGCGGTAAATCGTATGATAGAAGCGGGCGTGGATGGAGTAGAGTTCATTGTGGTAAATACGGATGCCCAGGCAGTCCATCACTCAAAAGCACAAACAAAGATTCACATCGGTCGGGACACTACGCGTGGCTTGGGAGCAGGCGCAGACCCGTCTGTAGGACAAAAGGCCGCGCAGGAATCAATAGAAGAAATTCGTAAGGCGGTTGATGGTGCCGATATGGTATTTATTACTATTGGAGCAGGAGGTGGTACAGGCAGTGGAGCTGGCCATGTGGTAGCCCAAGCTGCTCAAGAAGCAGGTGCCCTCGTTGTCGGATTTGCTACAAAACCCTTTGCGTTCGAAGGGGAAAAACGACGTCGAAACGCAATGCTTGCCATCGATAATCTGCGTAAATCAGTCGATACACTCATTACTATACCTAACGATAGGTTGCTGCAAACCATTGATCGCCAGACGCCTTTGCTGGAAGCTTTTAAAGTGGCCGATGATGTACTGCGACAGGGAGTACAAGGTATTTCTGATTTGATTACTGTCCATGGGTTGATTAATCTTGACTTTGCTGATGTTCGGACGGTGATGAGCCATGCAGGGTCGGCTCTGATGGGTATTGGCCGGGCAAGCGGCGAAGAGCGTGCGACTCACGCTGCGCAACAAGCAATTGAATCACCTTTGCTAGAAGTTTCTATAGACGGGGCACGAGGTATACTCTTTAACGTTATTGGCGGCAGTGACATGTCAATGCACGAGGTTAACCAGGCTGCCGAAACGATTACTACTGCGGCAGACCCTGAGGCAAATATTATATTTGGTGCCACTATTAATCCAGAGCTTGAAGGTGAAATTATTATAACTGTGGTGGCCACAGGGTTTGATGATGCGTACTACACTAATAGAGTAACTCCTTCCAGGGCGCTTTCGGGTACATTTTCGGCCATAGCAGCAGACGATACCACGGCTAACCAGGCAGAGAAAGATGTCGACAATCTTGACATGAACCTTCAGGACAATGATGCTACACCTGAGAATATTGTTGACCAAGAGAAACCCATCCCTAACATTTGGACGCTTGATTCGTCTGATGACGAGTCTCACTCCGCTAAACCTGGGCAGACAATCATTGGAACATTAGAGGATGATGAGCTAGAAAAGCCATCTTTCTTGCGACGGCTTGGACGACGTAAGCAACAAAACCAAGATAAAGCCGAAAAATCCAACGATTCTGATACCGACACCGAAAATTCGTAATTTAACAGGGGTAGAGGCAGTAAATAATACACCACTTTTTGCTTGCAAAGCGCTGTATATAGGACTATCATTTGATATATAAGCGCTATATATAGGGATAAGGGTATAGCCATCGTACATTCAGATTGAATACATAAATTGAGCAGGGAGAGGCACTATGAAATGCAATCAATGCTCGTCGGCAGACACAAAGGTTATTGAGTCGAGAGATGCAAACGAAGGTGAAACGATTCGCCGACGCCGAGCATGTCCCGCATGCGGATATCGGTTTACTACGTATGAACGGGTAGAACGTCCCCAACTCATCGTTATTAAAAATAATGGTGTACGGGAGCTCTTTAATCGAGACAAACTGCTAGCGGGTCTCTACAGAGCTTGTGAGAAAACTCCGGTTACTAGCCTACAGCTCGAACAACTTGTCTCTGGCATAGAAAAAGAACTCTATGCCTGTGGAGACCAAGAAGTTCAAACAGCTAAGCTGGGCGAAATGATTATGGAGAGACTTGCAGCCTTGAATGAAGTTGCGTATGTGCGGTTTGCAAGCGTATATCGTAGGTTTAAGGATATCGCTGGTTTTGAAAAAGAGCTACTGCAAATACGCAAGCGCAAAGTTGACCAATCTGCTGTCTAAAAGATTTGTCAGTTCTTTGTTTTTCGTATTATACTGCGAGCTACAAAGAGCTGATACTGTCTTGAGAGCGGCAGCATCTGGAACTCTAACAAAAACAATACTAACAGTTTAAAAATAAGTGAGGGTATATTATGGGACAAACAGCAATCCTGGAACGCAGGCGGTTTTTTACGCCAGCAAAGAGTAAAGGGTATGATCAGCTCAAATGGGTAAAACGAAATTCTATTATCGTAAATCCGATGACTGGCAAAGCAGTTTTCGAGCAACGGGATGTTGAGTTCCCGGAAGACTTTTCAATTAACGCTATTAATATCGTAGCGCAAAAATACTTTAGTGGTACTCCAGGTACTCCTGAACGTGAAAGCTCACTAAAACATCTGATTGATCGAGTTGTCGATACTATTACGCGCCAAGGATTGCAAGAAGGATACTTCCAAACCAATGACGAGGCAGAAGATTTCCGTGAGGAGCTCAAGTACATTTTAGCTAGCCAGCGAGCCGCCTTTAATTCGCCGGTTTGGTTTAATATTGGGGCTCTTGAACGTGCTCAGCAAGCAAGTGCCTGCTTCATTTTAGCCGTAGAGGACACCATGCCGTCTATTCTTAACTGGTACAAAGAAGAAGGAACTATTTTTAAGGGAGGGTCTGGCTCGGGTGTTAACATCAGCACTATTCGTTCAAGCTATGAGCCTTTAGGGAAAAGCGCCGGTACATCATCTGGCCCTATGAGTTTTATGCGTGGCGCAGACGCGTCGGCTGGTGCTATAAAGTCTGGTGGTAAAACACGCCGTGCTGCTAAGATGGTCATCCTGAACGTTACTCATCCCGATGTTGAGGAATTTATTTGGTCAAAAGCTATCGAAGAGCGTAAAGCTCGAGTTCTTCAAGAAGCCGGTTTTGATATGAGCCTAGATGGTAAAGATATCTTTAGCGTACAGTACCAGAACGCCAATAATTCAGTTCGTGTTACTGACGAATTTATGCGTGCCGTTGAAAAGGATCTTGATTGGGAACTCGTAGGCGTCAAAGACAAAAAAGTCTATAAAACAGTTAAAGCGCGCGACCTTTGGCGACAAATTGCTGAGAGTGCCTGGGAATGCGCCGACCCGGGTTTGCAGTTCGATACCACTATAAACAGGTGGCACACTACTCCAAAGGCTGGCCGTATTAATGGCAGTAATCCATGCAGTGAGTATATGCATTTGGATAATTCTGCTTGTAACTTAGCGTCGATTAACCTTCTGAAATACCTTAATGAGGACGGTACTTTCGATGTGGATGCGTTTAAGCATACAGTTGAGCACATTTTTACTGCCCAAGAAATACTGGTTGGATATAGCGAATACCCAACGGAAAGTATTACAAAGAACGCAAAGGCATATCGTGAACTTGGTATCGGATATGCTAACCTTGGTGCTATGCTAATGGCTCAAGGCTTGCCGTATGACTCTGATGAAGGCCGTGCTCAAGCTGCCGCTATCACTGCAATTCTAACGGGACATTCTTATGCTACCAGTGCCCGTATGGCAAATAAAGTTGGTCCGTTCACTGGCTTTCACAAAGATCGCGAGGGAGTGATTAACGTGTTGAAGCAGCACCGTGAAGAGGTCTCTAAGATTGATGCAAGTTTGGTGGCTGAAGACCTTCTTAATGCGGCTACTGCGGCTTGGGACGAGGCCGTTGAACTAGGCGAAAAGTATGGTGTTCGTAACTCCCAGGCAAGCGTGCTAGCCCCTACCGGTACGATAGGCCTTATGATGGATTGCGACACAACTGGGGTTGAGCCAGACCTGGGACTTGTAAAAGTTAAAAAACTTGTGGGTGGTGGAACCATGAGCATCGTTAACCAAACAGTGCCGCGCGCGCTCAGGGTGCTGGGCTATACTTCCCAGCAAGTAGGGGATATTGTGGAATATATCGATGTAGAAAAGACAATACTTGGCGCACCACACCTCAAAAAAGAACATGAGGCCGTCTTCTCTTGCTCTATGGGAGATAACTCGATCCACTATATGGGGCACGTCAAAATGATGGCGGCTGTTCAGCCGTTCATCTCCGGAGCTATTAGTAAAACAGTGAATATGCCAGAAAATGCTACCATCGAAGAAATCGAGCAGCTTCATATGGAGTCATGGAAATTAGGGCTTAAGGCAGTCGCTATCTATCGCGATAACTGTAAGGTTGCTCAGCCACTTAGTATGGCCAAAAAGGATGGAGACAAACAAGATACTCCAACCGAAACCCTAGACAATGTAAATGATAAATTCATTGTAAAAGGCGCTGTGCGCCGTAAGCTGCCTAAAACCAGAAACTCCAAGACATTTAGCTTTCAGATTGCAGACAGTAAGGGTTTCTTCACCGTCGGAGAATACGATGATGGTACGCCAGGCGAGTTGTTCATCAGCACTTCCAAACACGGCTCAACTCTTCGCGGTTTGATCGATGCATTTGCGATTAGCATTAGCTACGGACTACAGTATGGAGTACCACTTAAAGCGTATATACGTAACTTCAGTCATATGAGCTTTGCACCAAGCGGGGTTACAGATGATCCGGAGATTCGTACGGCATCCTCGATGGTTGACTATATTTTCCGTAAGCTCGGTAAGACTTATCTATCGTTTGATGATCGGCTGGAGCTTGGCTTAGCCTCAATTGACGATATGCCCGAGGCGCAAACGAGCCTGCTTGAGGAACCGTTACGGGAAGAAACCAAGACCCCAGAAGCATCTGTCCCTACAAACGTATCGCAGCCACCTGTTGTTACTCCAGTCGCACCTGTAAAACGTGAGGAACCGGATCGCGCGGCTCATAAAAACGACGATGCTGCGCCAATGTGCTTCAACTGCGGTAACCAGACGCAAAAAGCTGGAAGCTGCTATGTCTGTACGTCCTGTGGTAGTACCACTGGCTGTTCGTAGAGAGGCTGTGATAGACTGGGTGATATGAGGTTATGCTTTCTCTATCACCCAGCATCTGAGCATCGACGTTTAGTAGAAGAGTATGCTCAGGAGTTCAACAGAACACGCTCTGCCATAATAGAATTAGTTAGTGTGGATACTAAAGAAGGAGCTGAAATGGCTCGTCTTTATGATGTCGTACAGTATCCGGCACTATTAGCTATAGAGGGCAACGGAGGCTTAGCTCAGTATTGGCAGGGAGACGTACTGCCACTGATGGATGAAGTCGCAGGCTATGCCCGCATGGTGTAGTTGCTTTTTAGCGCTTCATTAACTACACTAAAACTAGTAAAGACGCTCTGCTGTGTAGCAGATGAGTGGTTATCACCCACGAATGTTGCGAGAAGAAATGTTGTGCAAACAAAGTAGAACTCGTCGGAATCAGCCCGTAAGACTGAATAACTAAGTGCTAAAAGAATCACTTCTTTTGGAAGCCAGATGGTACCTCCCGCAATTGGGATCTGGCAGCTAGAAGAAGTGATTTTTTGTTTCAAGAAAGGCAAAATAATGACAGAGGCATTTGATACAGTTGGAGACAGGTTTGTAGATTACTACAGTAAAGTCCGTGGTTATGTTCGAGAAGAACTAGTACGCAAACAGCTACAACCTTATCTTCCAAAGACAAAACTGAATATTTTAGATGTTGGTGGCGGTGATGGTCGTGATGCGGTGTGGCTAGCAAGGCTGGGTCATAAAGTAACGCTTGTCGACCCTTCAAGAAATATGACAGATAAAGCCAACGAACGTATCATTGAATATAACGTTGGTAATCAAGTATCAATCTATTGTGAAGATCCTGCTGATTGTGAGGCCGTACGCATGAATACTTTTGATTTGGTGCTTTCTCATGGTGTTTTAATGTATCTTAAAAATCCTAACGTACATGTTAAGCTACTCGCAAATAGTGTGAAGAAAGGCGGTATTGTCTCTATTTTGACCAAAGGCTACTTTGGCTCTATGCAACGTATTATGGCAAAAAAGGATACTCAGGCCGCCCAACTTCTTTTGCAAACACACAGGCACATAAATAACTTAGGTGAAGATGTTTTAGCTGTAGAACCAGATGATATCAAAAATCTTATTAGCGAAACGGATCTTCAGTTGATTGATTGGCATGGCGTAAGAATCGGAAGTGATTATGATGATCGACCGGTACGCTCATTGAGTGCGGGGGAAATAGAAACTATTTTAGAAATTGAAGAAACCCTAGGTAAAGATCCGCTCGTAAAGGCAATGGGTCAGATGTTGCATTTTATATATAAGAGGAGAGGGACAAACAAATGAAGTTTAAGGCAGGCACACGACGGCGAGCGCTTGAGTATGAAAAAGACTTGGTAAAGCAGTGGAAGAAAAATAAGACTTTTGAAAAGTCTATTGAAATGCGACCGAAAAAAAACAGCTATGTATTTTATGATGGGCCACCGTTCATCACCGGTGTACCACACCACGGTACGCTTCTTACTTCGGTAGTGAAAGATGCGATTCCTCGCTACCAAACCATGAAAGGTAAGCGCGTAGAGCGAGTGTGGGGCTGGGACTGCCACGGTCTGCCGGC
>CAZHPF010000007.1:0-21003 GCA_964534095.1 uncultured Candidatus Saccharibacteria bacterium | reverse complement strand
AGCGGGTGCTGGCTCGTCTTTGTCCGAAAAAGTTGAATTTTCATCACCTTTATCGTCATTAGGTACAGGGTCTTTCTCTCTATCGGGCAGCGCTTCCTCATTTTTGGGTGCTTTCTCTGACGCTTGAATAGGCTCGGCTAAGAGAGGAGGCTCTTTGGCGAGGGGTTCTGCCGGTGGGTCACTAATTTCCGCTGTTGGTGCTGTTGCAGGATTTGTCTGAGGCAGATCAGAAGAAGCTTCGGCAAGAGGAGAAGCCGTGGGCTGTTCTTTGTTTGTCGTCTCACTGCTAGGTAGCAATGGCTGGACTTGCCGTACATGATCAGCAAGTAGTGGGCTAGTTGTTGGCTGAGCCCCATCTCCATCGGGCGAGACCACCATGGGATCCGACATTATTGAATGGTTGCCTACAATAAGAGGTCGGCTGGAATTATCCGGCAACGTGCTGTCAGGAGGAGCTACGTCCATTGTCTTGGGCTTACTTTTCTTTGGTACTGCCATGTTCTTGCCTATATGCTGCTTCCACGATACCGGTAAACTCTTTGTAGTTAAGACTGGCACCGCCCACTAAAAGGCCGTCTATGCCCTTTACGCTCAATATGCCGCTCGTCGTGGAAGCGCTCGTACTGCCACCATAGAGAATACGTACCGTTTCGGCGGTTTTTTCACCATACAAATGCCGGATGTTGTTGCGTATCAATCTGACTGCTTTTGCGATAATATCGGGAGTAGGTATTTCATGGTGGGCAAAGTCAGTCCCATTACTCAGTGCCCAGATTGGCTCGTAGGCTATGACCATTTCCTGAATATCTCCCGCCGTCAAATCACTGAGCGCCGATATAACTTGATCGTGGATGACTTGGCTGGTTTCACCATCCAGCCGTTCTTGTTTTGTTTCGCCAACGCACAAGATAGGGACAATACCATTACGAATTGCGGCACTGACTTTATCTCGGACAGTTTCTAAACTTTCGGCAAATTTATACCGTCGGTCGGAGTGGCCGACAATGGCGTAATCTACCAGCCCGCGCAACATACTAAAGCTCACCTCGCCAGTAAACTGGCCTTCGTCATGGTGATAGGCATTCTGCGCTGCCAGACGAAACTTACGATGGTCAACCTGAAGGCTCAACGGTTGAAGGCTTACCAAGCTTGGCGCTAATACGACCTCCACGCTCCGATGACTCTGAATATGATCAGTGAGACGCTGCAGAAGTAAGCTGCCCTGATGCACAGAGAGGTTCATTTTCCAGTTAGCCACAATCAATATTTTCTTCATCATTCTTATGCTTAGTGTACCACCGCTAGCGTTAAATCCAAATGCCCATCAGCTAGCTACTATGCGGAGGTGGCAGGTTTGTTTAGTAAAGCTTCGACTCCTGGCAATTTCTTGCCGCTCATAAGCTCCATGCTGGCGCCGCCGCCTGTAGAAACGTGGTCAAACAAGCCCGTTAAACGACGCTCCTCGATATACCCTACCGTATCACCGCCCCCCAGCATGCTGTAGGGTTTATTACCAAACTCGCCCAGCATTGCATCAACGATTAATTCTGTGCCGTGTGCAAATGGTCCGATGGGGCCTTGCAATCCAGGTGTCTCTGTGACGCCCATTGAACCGTTCCATATCACCGTCTTTGCTAGCTGCATACCGCCAGCAATAAAGGCGCTGCTAAACGGGCCAATATCGAGTATTAGCTCGTCTTTGGCAACTACTCCCGTTTGGCGGGCGGGGCGGCTGGGATAGCTCTCTATGCTGGCAATGACGTGGGCTTCCCAGTCAACAATCCTGGTCTGTGCGGTCTTATCCATACTTAGCGCTACTACTCCGTCTTGGGGCAGATAAAACACAAATTGTTGCTTTTTAGCCTTCTTCTGAGCACGCGCTATAATCTCTTTAGCCAACTTAATTTCATCCGGCTCGGCCAGTGATTTACCTATCTCAATTCCTTCGGCCAGCAAAAACGTGTTGGCCATCGCGCCGCCTACGGCGACAAAGTCGGCAATATCTATAAACCTATTAAGTATGTCAATTTTGTCGGATATTTTGCTGCCGCCAATCACTGCCATAAGCGGCCGGGCGGGATTATCCATAACACGGGTGATGGTGTCTACCTCTTCGCTTAACAGTAGGCCTGCCACACTTGGCAGATGTTTTGTAATGCCAACCGTGCTGGCATGTGCACGATGGACTACTCCGAAGCCGTCCTGGACAAATATGTCGGCCAGGGCTGCCAGTTGTGCCGCGAACGCCGAATCATTCGCTTCTTCGCCGGGATAAAATCGAAGGTTTTCTAATAACAACACTTGTTTTGACTTTAGCTCATTGACTTGCCCCAATACGTCGCCGCCCACACAGTCATAGGCAAATTGCACGGTTGTATCCAGCAGTTCGCCTAAGCGTTTAGCGCAAGGTTTGAGGCTGTACGTGGGATTTGGCTTACCATCCGGACGACCCAAGTGGGAACAAAGTACGATACGAGCACCTTTTTTACGCAAGTACTGGATTGTCGGCAACGATTTCTTGATTCGGTAATCATCTGCGATCTTACCTTTACCGTCAAGCGGGACATTGTAGTCAACCCTCACCAGAACGGTTTTACCGCTTACATCAATGTCTTGGATGGTTTTTTTGGCAAAACTCATGTTATTCCAAAGCCCTGACTTTTATTGTGTCCGTCGATCCTACGACACCAGGATGATGACCACTCGCCGTTACCACGATGTCGCCCGCTTGCAGCACTTTTTTGTGACGCAACCAGTTTGTGAGTTTCGTCGCTTGGAGCTTATCGTCAGGACGCGTGTAGGCTTTCACGCCATACACTAAAACAAGCTGTTGAGCCACTCGGCGGTCGCTGGTAACCGCGATAACTGGCCGGTCAGGACGCAATGCCGCTACCTGTAATGCAGTTGCCCCAGAAGCCGTCTCCGCAACGATTGCTTTTGCATCCGTCGTCATAGCCAGCTTAATGATTGCTTCGCATATGGCACGTTGTTTAGTGGGTTTTTCGGGAGCATCCGGGAAAACCGCTTTGAGCGGCATATTGTCCTGGGTATACAGAATGATGCGTTTCATGACTTCTACAGCCTCCACGGGATACTTTCCGTTAGCTGTTTCGTCACTGAGCATTACGCAGTCGGCTCCTACAATAACCGCCGTGGCGACGTCCGACACTTCGGCACGCGTTGGCTCTGGGGTTTCGGTCATACTAAACAGCATTTGTGTTGCTACAATAGTTGGTTTACCATAACGCATTCCCAATCCAATGAGCTTACGCTGGACTATCGGCACGCTCTCAGCCGGAGCCTCAACCGCCAGATCACCGCGGGCGATCATGATAAGGTCGGTTTCCTCCACAATTTCATTCATATTTTCTACAGCCGCTTTAGTTTCAAACTTTGTGATGATTTTTGCCTGCATACCGAGCCCCCTCATGAGCCGGCGCATATTGCGTATGTCGGTCGCTGTTTGGACGAAGCTCTGGGCAACATAATCAATATCCTGTGTAGAACCGAACGCCAGGTCTTCTTTGTCTTTGGTGGTAATGGTATCGCCTTCGAAGTCTGTATCGGGCAAATTTATGCCTTTGCGCTTGATTAATATGCCGTCATTTTCAGCTTTGGCATGTACTAAACCCTCGGCCACACTTGTGATGATCGTCTTGACTTTGCCGTCGTATAGGTACAACATCTCGCCGCGTTTTACTTTTTTGCTGAGGTCATACTGGGTCGGTATATACCCCGAACGCTCATAATCGGCATCGTACTTGAACGTTAAACTTTGGCCTCTCCGTACCTGGATAATTCCTTCAAAGTCGCCCAGCCGGATCTTTGGCCCCTGCAGATCCTGAATGATTGCCACCGGCTTGCCATACTCCCGAGAAGCCTTACGAATCCACGTAATCTGTTGCACGCGCTCTTCATGGGTTCCGTGCGAAAAGTTAAGCCGCATACCGTTGACGCCAGCCTTGACCAACTCCAGCACAGCCTCGTAGCTGTTGGTGCTCGGCCCAAGCGTTGCGATAATCTTAGTGCGCTTAAATTTGCCCACCGGCACATTCGGTGCCTTTTGCGTACTTTCCATATAGTACTAGTGTAACTGGTTATGGTTATCTCTGACAACCCAGAATATTGTAGATTCAGCCGACATATTTTATTTTCTGACTTGCAACTCTCAGCCCAACCGTGAACATAGCAATCGCTATCAGGACAACCCCTAGTATTCCTACTCCACTTTCCGCCAATTGGCCATCTTGTGCGGCATCAGTCTGAGCACTATAGTCTAAGGCCAGCGAAAACTCACTGGTAGAGCCAAAACCTGAATCTATACCCTCATTTATAGTAGTGGTAGTAGTGGTAATGAACATGCTGGACAGATCGATGTCATCAGGCAGCGTGATGTTGGCTTGCTGATTGCTACCATTACTTGTGGTTATAGCACCGAGGAAGACCTGACCCTCGCCGTAACCTGACTCATCAGCTGTTTCATTAGCAAAAAACTCTAAACGATACTCATCTGTCGGACTATCGGCCGCATCAAGGTTATAATTTATGACGGCCTCGCTACCATCAGAGCTCTGTTTAACAGAATTAAGTACAGAAAAATTGAGATAGCCATTAGAACCAGAATCTGAATCGCCAATATCATTGCCATTCGGGCCTAAATCGTTAAAGATAAATTCATTTGGATCAAACGTTACAAGATCAATTCCTATCAGGCCATTACCGTAAATAGAATTTTCAGATATGGTAGATGTAAGAGTGCCCCCATTGACAACGGACACTCCGCTGCCGCGATTACTGTGAATGACATTATTTGAAATAGTACTAGATTCATTTGGAACGCTGGCATCGCTAAAATCGACGATACCTGACGTCAAGACATCAATGTAATCGTTATACTCCGACGGGAGACTGCTGAAATCCATGTCGCCACTATTTGCGACCAGATTATTCTCAACTAGTACATCCTGGCTATTTTCATCAATGAATACCCCGGCCTGGCCATTACCAAGCTGTTCAGTCCCAGTTATACCGGTTCCTATATGATTATCGGTTACTTGTAGATTATTTCCGCCAACATAAGCGCCATAAGTGTATCTACCGATAACGTTATTACTGACAATACCTTCATCTCCGACCCTCACTGCGCCATTTTCATTGTCTAAATCAGGTATCATAATAGATGTTTTTCCATCGGCAGCAGTCCCAAATAAATTGTGGTGCACGTAAGCTGCACCCTCAACGTCAACACCAGCTTCTGTAGCTGCTATTAAATTATTTGTTATCTCAAGATCATTAGGGTCAGTTACAACATATGAGTCTATAACATAGCCTAGATCATTAGTACTCGATGTGCCGGCCGGATTTGTGCCAAAATAATTGCACTCTATGATAGTGTTTGTGGCTTCACCATAAAAAGCCTGACTCATATTGTTTATAACAAGTCCCCGAACAGTCAGATCCGTAGGTGCATTCTTAATAAAAGCGGTGCTGTTGCTATCTCCTGAAATTTGAATCCTCAGAGTATGAGGCTCGTTATCGGTTGCCGGTAGTGATGGCACTAGCTCACCACATTGGCTGTCATCCTGGGTGATGCCGTCTATTTCCAAGGGGCGTAATATTGATGGCAGCTCGCTGCCTATATTTATTGTTTTCACACTCTGGTCTAAAGGTGCAATGTTGAACTGAATAGTATTAGCGGGATCAGCAGAGCTGTTGACTTCTTCAATAGCCGCACGCAGGGTACATTCTCCTACCCCGTCGTCACAAACTCCATCAATAACGCTATCGGGATCATTACCTGTAGAAGTTACCGTAAACGTAGCGGCAGAAGATGCGCTAGAGAAAAGGAAGAAACAGCACAGCCCTGTTATCAAAGATATGACAAAGAGTTTAATAGTACGTCTCATATGCTATAAGTGTTTGCGTAAGGAGTCTTTTCAGATAGGGTATGCATAAGGATTTTAGCATATGCTGGTACGGGATACAAAAAGCACTCGCAAGAGCTTACTCCGAGAAAGCTTTTTGCCTTTGAACCCTAGAGGCGGCTATTGCTCGTCAGTAATCCTCCAATTTCCGGCAACTCGCTTAAGCATTAGTGTCTTTTTTCTACCGTCGGGCAGCAAATAGCATACTACTGCGTTTCGGTAGCCGCCCTTAAGCCATTTAAAGTTACTGACTTTAGTTTTTTCGTGAGTTGGGATAAACGTTTCGAGTTCGGTTTGTACTTCAAGCGTGGCGTTGTTAGTTATCATCTCGCTTTTTTTGATTGGACGAGCCGCGAAATCACACATTTTATCGAAGTCCGGCACGGTGTTTGGGTTGGAAGAGTGATTAGTATAGCGTGATGGTTCCGGGAATAAATACATCTTGCCCCAAAACGAATGCACAAACATGTGTTCGGTTTTTGGCAAAGCATCAAACTCTTCTTGGGAAAGTTCTTTGAGATTCCAATATTTTACGATTTCGCCCTTGTCAAAATTACGAGCCGCATACACACCTTTGCCCGCCAACCTACCCTTACCTATAAATACATCCATGTATTCATGATAGCAAAATTAGTCCGTTTTTTGGGCTCCCTCAGCCCGGGATGCTCTTGTAGGCAGTGGTTACTGGTAGAAAGCTTACCTATAGCTGTTTGGCTCTAGGCCTGATATCAAATTGACCGTAAAACGAATCGGTGGCTATCGGTAGTAGGTCGGTCTGGTCTATATCAGGTTGTATGATCAAAGCCACTTCGTCTGAAACTACCCCTAGTCTGACTAGCGTTCCTAGCTCTGCACGAAGCCGTTGGGTATAGTTGAATTCTCTCTCAAGCGTGGCAAGTATTTCTTGGGGGTTAATACCCAATATGTTTTTTCCATTGAGAAAGCTAAGGTAATTAATTGGTTCCAGCCTCATGAGGTTAAATGTCCGGGTCTCGCCAAACTTACCCGCCCCGATAGCAGCTAGCAGTTCGTGGGTCGCAAGCGCCGTAGCGTCTAGGAAGTGGCCAAGGTACTGGGCAAGTTCGGCATCAAACTGAATTCCAACAAGGGCTAAAGATACAGGGAGCGCTAGATGCTTATCGATAATATGCTCGTTTAACCCTGCTTCCGTTAAGGTTTCGAGTTCTTCTAGTCCTGGTCCCAGCTCTCGCCCGGCCTGAAGCCATACAGGTTCATCTTGTTCGGTAGTGGCACCATCCAAATGTACGGCATAACCTGTCGCGACGGTTGCCGCCCCTGCCGCCAATGGATCGGCTTCCCCACCCTGCAGCTGTGGGAAAAGAAATCCACCCACTCTGTGTGCGAGGTCACGAACCTCGAGCTCATACCTTTTTTGCATTCGCACATTTTATCACTTTTACGAATATAAGTCAATCATTTGTACCGGCACCCCTCCCCTCCTTGGAGGGGGAGTTCATGGAACCTATATCACAGACAATAAGCGGTAGCGTGATAAACTGAGAGTGGTTATGCTTGCCTTAGTGGGTAAATCAGGTATAACTAGAGGAAATAATATGAATACGTTAAACCTAAAACCCGAAGTGGTAGCTAAGTACTTCTTATTAAAGGCAGCCCAAGAAGGTGAACCTATTACACCTCTTAAAATACAGAAACTTGTTTATTTAGCATACGCTAATGCTCTTATTAAAGGTGACAAGTTATTTAACGAAGACATACAGGCTTGGGCAAATGGCCCAGTTGTCCCAAGCCTGTATCAGCAATTAAGGAAGTATGGGTACAATCCAATAACCGAGGATTATTATAAAGTTAATATCAATAAGTTGCTTACTGACCTAGATGGCATTGTACCTCTTCTCGACGAAGTATTTAACGAGTATGCTCCTAGGAGCGCTTTTGAGTTAGTTGCTATCACACATAACGATGGTGCGTGGAGTCGAGCAAGGAACGGACTTAGCGCCACAGATAAGTCCAATGCAGTTATAACAGACGACTATATTCTGCAGGCCTATGCTAGTTAGTGGACTATGGCAAAAAAGGCAGTTACAAATTCAGATCAAAAGCTAGCCTCTCTAAATTTAAGTTTTAGTTTTGAGTATTACGATACTACTCATGAAAACTTATTTTGTCTTTCTGATTGGGATAAGGCAGACATTAAACATACGTTGAGTAGACTAAGAGATATTTGTACAAAAACTTTATATGAAATGCAGCAACAGAGAAAGGTCTACCATTTTACTCCCACTGACTGGTCGAAAAGTAGTATGTTCCCGGAAGGCTTTCCAGATTATATAAAAGCACTTAACCATCTTGACCCATTCCATTTCGCAATACTTGGCCTCAACCAACAGAAAGCCAGAGTTTTCGGTGCAGTAGCAGGATCAACTTTTTATGTCGTATGGTTTGACTACAATCACTCCATACTCCCATACAGGCTTAAGAATACCTAAAGATTTCTCTCTACCATTGTGCTACAATAACCCTGTCTAGACTTTCATAGCTCAACCAGGGTCTTTTTATTCCAGCTAATGGGCAGCCATTTGCTATCAATTGGAATAAATCCCTGTTGAGAAGGTCTAGACAGCCAGCAATGGCTGTCCTTTTTTATTGTCAAAGGGTGTGGAGAAAGTGCTGTACTACATGAGGTATCCAAAGTTCTTAAAACGCCAAGAAATAAACACAGTAATAATCATTATTATCGGGATTGTATTTATCCTCGTAAACTATCTGAACCGTCCTGAGCCATTTATAGCCCCTGAATACAATCCACCTCCGAAAGTTATAGAAGAACCTCGTAGCAGTGATGCTTTCCCGTCACCTAATAAAGAGCAGAAGGTATACAGCTCCATTATCCAAGTGGGTGAGCTGGCTTATTGGGTGGAACCGGCCACGACTTCCTATAGCGATCGGCGTGTCCTCCAAAACAGCACCTATTATGTCTATTATGAGAACTCCTTAAACAGTCCCCATACCTTCAAAACTTCTCCTGCCTTAAACGTGGGCTGTATTGCGGCCAACAACAAGAGTTACGGCAAAATACCCTCTATCTTTAGTGCAGGGGACTTTAGCCCTGCCTACAATAGTTCTCACCCCTCTACGTCACTCGAAGCATTGAACCAGCGTGGCCTAGCTTTCCAGCCATATGAGCGGGTTCGGGTAGAGATTGCCGTGAATGGGAGCTGTCAGTACCTTGGTACGCAAGATGGGAAGTATTGGTGGAAGATACCGTAAGGGGGCTGTAGGTCTTTGCCTTTTATGGTATGCTAGATATGATTAGCGGTCACTAGAACCCCCTCCCCATACGGCGGTGGGGGTTCTTTCTCCGAATTACATACGCCTTTAACAGACCTCTTGAGAACTTGAGATAGCCTACGGAAGCTAGGTGTGCTAAAATGCAACTAGCTAGTTACGCAAAGACCCTTCGGGGTCTTTTACGCTTTTTAAGGGTGGTGCCAACGATCAGATTCGAACTGATATCTCCGCAATAGCTAGTTACGCGCTCTATCCCTTGAGCTACGCTGGCAAATAAAAAAACGCCCACAAATGCTTATGAACGTTCTAGGTCTTGGTACTTGTAGGCGCTTGCAAAAGCTAACCTGTACTCCAATTGTTAACACGAGTATCTAAATCGTTTCTCGCTTGTCCTTAGTCTACCACAGATGGCCGCCCCATAAAAAGGTGGTACAAGCTAGTAGGTGCTGTATACCTGTCTTGACAAGCTAGTGTAAATAGTGTAATGTATGTGACTGTGAAATACAGTCTTATGGACATGCAAGCGGATTTTCCTAATGAGAAAGCCTGTTTAATGTGGTTGTTCGAGTACCGGTTCCCTGATGGGGTACATTGTCCGGTCTGTAACAAGGTAACCAAACATTACTATGTAGCAAGCCGGAAGTCCTTTGATTGTGGCGGCTGTGGCCGTCATATCAGCCCTAGGGCCGGTACTATCTTTGAAGGTTCTTCTACCCCCTTAACAAAATGGTTCTACGTTATCTATGTAATGAGCCAGACCCGTGCCGGTATATCGGCCGCCCAGATGCAACGGGAACTTGGGGTGACGTATAAGTGCGCCTGGAGAATGATGCACCAAGTACGGCACCTTATGGGTAATACTCAGAGTATGCTGACCGGTGAGGTAGAAGTAGACGAAACCTTTATCCACCCTAATGTCTATAAACGTTCCACTGCCCAGAAACGCTATGGGCGCACTGGTAGCCGTACCGGGCAAGTGTTATTTGGAATGGTAGAGCGCGGCGGCGCTGTAAAGATATACCATGTAAAGTCTGCCGGGGTACGGGTATTGACGCCCATTATTAACGCTAACGTACGAAAAGGCAGCCTTATCCACTCAGATTCATACCATGCGTATGATAGACTCCCGGTCTGGGGGTATGACCATCGTAAAACTAACCACTCTAAGCTAGAGTTCTATACCGAAGCCAGCCATACCCAAAACATAGAGAACGTCTGGTCACACCTAAAACGAGGTATGAAAGGTGTCTACCGCCATGTCGAGCCCCACCACCTACAAGCCTACGCCGATGAGTACGCCTTCCGCTACTCCCATAGGCACCATTGGTCTATTTTTTGGGCTTTGATGGAGCAGGTTTCGTTGAGGCCGCCTTCTTCAGAAGCTTCATAAAGTCTTTTTTACTCATTTCTTTTCTCCTTTTGTGTCGTCGTCATCATTGAAAAAATATTTGATTGCCAGTTTTGATAGTCCATATGTTTCAACGATCCCTGCCGCAACTACTGACGGAACAGCAAACGCACTATTTTCGAATTTAAGAATGCCCGTACCTATTAAAAGTATCATCCAGTAACTTGCCCCGAAGCCAAATACAACTAATATGAGTAGAACTGTGTCCCATCGTTCACGTCTTCGTTTTTTCTCTAGTCTGTTATGGAAACTCAAATGAGCATTGTCAGCTTCAAAGTCTAGTTCAGTTTCTTGTTCTTCAGCAATTTCAACCGATTCTGCTGCTGGAATCAGATTGGCTTCAATCGCTTTATACGTGGCACTACGTTCCTCTTCAAGTTCACTTGCTGGGGGTTGCTCCGCTTCAGTCGGCTCGTCTGTCATGCTTCAAGCCTCGCAACCTATATTTCATTGCTGATGGCGAAACACCAAACAGTTTGGACAAACTCACACTATCCGAATCTGACAATTGATACTTTTTTTGAACATCTTTTATCAACTGTTTAGGCATAAGTAGCTCTGCCGCAAAACAATCTGCTTCCTGTTCCTTAGATGGCTTGCCCTCAATGTAGAGTGCATCACGTCTATAAACACCATATTCATTTGGTTTGTGGTCTAAGAAATAGTGGGCAAGTTCATGGGCAAGTGTGTAATTCTGTCTAGGCGCAGAATCACTTGCATTTAGATATACTCGCTTGTTTTCTTTATCTAATAGCCCGGATATATCACGAGTTGTATCATTCGGCGTAAAGTAAACGATATCAATGCTTTCACTATTTGCTATATCAAATACATTAACAGGAGGCACAGAAATACTATACTTCGTTCGTATTTCTTTCGCTTTTGCTTTCGCAGTATTCCAGTCAGCCATGTCGTACTCCCTAGTTATACCTGAATGCTTATATAAGGCAAGCATAACCACTCCCAGTTTATCACGCTACCGCTTATTGTCTGTGATATAGGTTCCATGAACTCCCCCTCCAAGGAGGGGAGGGGTGCCTTTGTACCCTGGTACTTGAACAAGTAGTGGGCGGATTAAAAGATTTAAACCTGTGATCCCGCGGGGAGTATCCGCCTTTGGCGGATGCGTCTGCGGGTCATGCTCGATGCAAGCATCTGCGCGTGACCCTTGTCTTCGAACCTAGGTTCGACACTTCACTTCCTGAAAGCACCAATGTAAAAGCCCCACTTACGTGAGGCATTTACATTGGTGATCCCGCGGGGAATCGAACCCCGGTTGCCAGGATGAAAACCTGGTGTCCTAACCGTTAGACGACGGGACCATCTGTCTATAACTATAACGTGCGTTCCTGTGCTGGCAACTGCCAGGATGGATTATTTATGTTGTTCACTGGCACGAATGGCTGGTGTCCTAACCGCCCAGATGACGGGACAATTGCAGACCGAAAAAGTATACCACAACAGAGGCCAAAATGAAATCCTCTCAGGTTTTATGCTGAGAGGATTTCGAGAGTGCGTTGCGCGAGCGGCCAGTCATGGACTCGTTTCTGTCCTTACACTAGCATAAATTTTGTGTTCGCGCTAGTGGTTATCCACAGACTGTTTAGACTTCAAATCGGCGGGCGGCGAGGTAACGGTAAGCGAATGCTCCCGCTGCGCTCACTGCCGTAAAGATACCGATCATACTTCCTGCGCCAGTGTTTGGCAATACAGGAGGAACGTCTTCTTCACACTCAGGGGCACCCTTTGGATAGTTCTCCTTGCCAGGAACTTCACAGTTCTCTGGGGTAACTGTCAGCTTTGTGGTACACGCTTCACCACTTGATGTTTGGACTTGGCCATTCACCATGAAACTTACGGTAGCAACAATCGTGTAGGTACCATCTTTAGCGTACTCATGAGTATTTTCAGCACCGGTCTGGCCATCACCGTAGTCAAAGCTCACGCTCTTGAAGGTTGCACCGTTAGTCGCCGTGTAGGTGACATCGAACTTGTACTTACGGTTGTCCAGCTTGGTGATAGTCAAGAGGTCACAAGTATAGTTTGGCACTTGAGGTACAGCAACTACTTTTACGACGTAGACTACGATAACCCGTTCATCCCAACAGCCCCATACGTCACCGCTTCCAAATTGGTGCGTACCGAGCTTCATAGAGCCATTGACAGCGCTATCGGAAGCAGTTCGCCAGCCCACATTTTTGCTATATACGCGTACTGTCTGGGGAACAAGCTCTAAGCGAACATTGTCGTTACAGTTCAGCGTACCAGTATCAGCTACGGTTGCTGCGTTACTAGCACTAATTGTGCTGCGAAATGTGAATGACTTAGCAGTAGTGTTAAGTGGTGCGGTCATTGCAAGGTTTACATTATGAGCAACGGCAGAACCGTTCCCATTGTTGTTGTAGTCCGAGTCTGCACCATTGTGAATATATGTACGGACATCGTATTTGTCGCCAACGTTACAGCTTGCATTAAGCGGATCAGTAAACAAAGCGTTTCTTTCACCGTTTGGACCGTTATTGGTAGGATCACCGGTACTAGGGCGCAAGCGCACAAAGTCAGCTTCGTTACCTACCCCGTAGGGGATATTGGTGTACGTGTTAAAGACAGGGTTTTTAATAGATGGCAGCGGTTGGCCTGGCACGTAAGGGATTTGTGCGGCAGATGCCGTTGCGCCGAGTCCGACTACGCCTAATGCGACGATAGCGACTGCCACAAGTACTCGAGAGATAAATGATTTCAGTGATTTCATAGTCATATTTCCTTATATCTTACTTATATTACTTATGGAGTTTCCTGAGGTTGCACAGGCACAGCCACTGCTGGAGGAGCTACCGGAAGGGTAGGTGCAATGGGCCCCGGCCCCGTTGTAGGTGCGGGCGGCGCGGTTGTAGGTGCGGGTGCCGTAGTGGTTGTAGTAGTAGAAGTGACAGGCACTGTACTTTCAGTAGTTTGCGGTGTCGTGGTGGTCGTTGTAGTAGTTTCTTCTACTGTGGTAGTTGTCTCTTCACCTTTTCCTGGCTGCGTAGGCTCTGGTTCGCCTTCTCCTGGTTCTGGACAAACATCGCCTGCCGGTACGCTACATCCAGCTGGTGTTTCAGCTCCAGCAAATACATAATCAAGACCTACGTAAGTTCCTACTGATACGCCTGCGAGTGCAGCTAAAACTATTACTCCTCCTGCCCTTCGGCGTTCGGTTGTGCCAGTAGCACTTCGATCACGATCAAACATAATTATTTCTCCCTTACTTTAGTTCACCGTGCCACCCTTTACGTCTCTGTCATAAAGAGAATCACACGAATACTTGTATTTTACCACACTAGATTCAACGTGTCAATAGTTTTTATACTTATTTTGGTTTTTATGGTTATTTATGGTTTAGCATAAGCTTTAAAGACTACCGCTCGTCGTCCAAAGTAGCGAACAATACCACACGATGGGTTTTACTGCCATAGGGATCGCACGCACTAATAACCAGTACGTTTTCGTGGCCTGCCTGAGCTCTAATTTGATCTATTATCGCCAACAGATCCTGCTGATAAGTACCCACAGGGATCGACGCTACCCTATTAACTGTATAGTCAAAGTTTTTACCATCCCCTCGTGCCGCTACTATCTTGTCGCCAGGGGCGTTATTGTCCAGAAGTGCAAATGGAGCTGACTCGGTAGAACGGTGTCCGTCTACGTACACTACCCCTGATTCACCAAACATATTACTTGCCATACTCCGCTCTGCAATAGGCTGAAGCTGGCCAGGATTGGTTGGATGAGAACCGTCAGGCAGCGTTGGCAGGGCGTTCCAGTCCTCTATAACAAACCGTCCTCCGTCTTCACGGGTACGGTTTTTACCACCGTTCGCCCTTGCTGCTTCCACATAGCTGGTGCCTGCCTCACACCCTGCTTGCGGTGTGGGATCCAATTCAAGCGTGTTAAGGATTGATTCGTCGGCGTTCACTCCATATTCTGCAGGAGCTTCCCGGATAGAGATTTCTTCATTACACATACCTTCACCGAAGCGCAACACGGCACTTTGCTCGCCAGCAGCCGGGCGAAATGGCGGTGCGACCGCTTCAGTCGTAGGTGCTACTTCTGTGGTAGTGGTGGTTGAGGCAGGAGCCGGTTCAGCAGTAACAGCAACCCCCGTTATAGGTGCGGCAACCACAGCTGCTTGCGATGACTCGCTTTGACTATGTAGCGCAGACGTTCCTATAAGCCCTACACTAATTCCGACAGTAGCCACTACCGCAACAGCTCCTGCAAGCAGCCCTACTCGGCCAACCCTTCGCCAACGCTGTTTGGCCTCAGAAGGCTCAGCGACTACCTTTGGCTCACTAAGCGGCAGAGGTGATGCAGTCTCAGTAGAAACAGGGGTTTCTATTACTTCCAGAGGAGGAATATCACCAGCTATAAGACGTTGCATCTCCGCATCTGCATCCCACTCGGTGGGTTCTTCCGGAAGTTCCGGCTCGAACAGACCATATTTGGTCGTAAATTCGTCATATGTCAGATCAGGAAAAGCGGATTGCGCGAACTCTTCATAAAAGTCCTGCATAGCAGATTTCATCGTCAATTCTGGTGCAATGCTTGTCTCTGGCATATGAAACCTCTTCTTATTATCTCTCCACTCAAACTGCGTTATTACGCTGTCTATTGTATCATAAGTACTTTGGATTGTCAATCAGTCAATAACTTAGTCTCTTGGGCTTAGGCTATCGCCACGGCGTCGTGGCCGACGCGGTCTTAGCGTACGGCGGGCGGGCGGGGTTCTTCGGGCTACTACAGGTGGGCGGCTTCGATCTGGCGTAGAAGAAGTTACTGTACTGCTTGCTTTTTCTTCATCATCGCCCCAATCAAACCGGCCAGTTTCGAGGTCGTCTAGTTCTCGGAAAAAGGCTAGGACTACTGCTTCCTGTTCTTCAGGAGGAAGCTGGCCAATAAGTTGGCCTACTTCAGCCTTAGCAGCCTTAAACGCTTGGGATGCTATGTAATCACTTATCCCTTCCGGCTTCTGCCAAGCTGCTTTGAATGCTTGCTGTATGTCCCGCTGAGCGGCTGCGATCTGATCCTGCAGGGATGGCTGCCCTTCAACAGAAGGCTGCGGCTCTACAAGACGGAGCGGAGCGGCCGCTGCTGGTAGAGGAGGATCATCTCGGAGGAACGGAGGAATGTCGTCGTCTCCTAGTGAGTCGGCAGGGTCGGGCTCGCCCCATCTGTCTGCATCACTAGGGGCAAATGGGTCAATAGCGGCGGATGCTGCCCATGGGTCTTCTTCTGGGTCAAGTGTTGGAGCAAAGCTTGCCCAACCATCATCTATAGTACCGTCAAATACGCCAGGAGCAGGTGCCGCAGAGTCAGGTTCTGGTGCAGATCGTACAGGTCGCGGTTCCGGTTCTGGTGCCGGAGGAGGCGAAGTAGGCATGAACTGCGGACGTGGCTGGCCGGTAAAACTACCGCTTGCACCGAGCCCGTCTGTATCTGCAGCAACTAAAGTACCGCCGGTTGGTTCAGGCAAGTCCCAGGTCGGAACCTGCGTCTCATCATCGGTTGCGTCTACAAAGTCATCCCCAGCAAAAAGCTCACCAACAGGTAATGACCTATCAGCAGGAGCCCCAGTTGGCGACGGGTCTTCGTCTGCAGTGGCTGGCTCCGGTTCTTCGGCTTCGCCCTTTAAAGAACGGATAGTTGCTTCGAGCTCTGCCACACGCCGTACCAGTGTAGGGTCTACTGTATCCATAACAGACGGTGTCCGCTCAACAATTGCCTCGGGCAATTTGGTAGCAGTTCCGTCCGTACTCCAGAAGGCAACAGGGTCAAGCGTTACTTCATTGGGAGAGGCTTCGTATAGTTTTCTCACAACCTTTTCCTGGGTCTGGGCAAATAAACCTGCTCCTTCGGTTGCTACCCCGTCTAGCCTGGTACGGAGATCGACGATTTGAGCCTCGGTGATAGATGCTAAATTTGTAGAGCCCTGCCACATAGCTTGGCGACGAACGGTTTCTCTCTGGGATATTTCAGTGCTGATTTGCTGCGCCTCGGCTTCTAGCGGTTCGGCAGCAGCAGACAGGGTGCGGGCAGTTTGTAGCTCAGCGTCGGGCAACTCAGCTATAAGATCACGTTCACGCCGTAGCTGTTCATCACTTTTCCCTTCGGCGGGCATATTTTGCAAACCAGCCAGCTCTAACACTTCTGCTGCAATATGCTCGGCACGAGCCAGATTTTCGGCGTCTTGGGCAGCCAAGGGTTCAGTTATAAGAATACGCTCCATCTCGGGAGGAGCTGTAGGATACGGATTAGGGAATGCTGATCGTCTATCTGTACTCATAAATTTTTACCCTGTAAGCTGTTATGGTTGCTGCCATAACGCTACAGAGGCATATAATAGCAAAATATAGAGGTTTTGTCAATTATATTTTGCTTATGACTAGGTGAGTACTTCGCCACCATGACCTGAGGGTTTGAGCTTCGTAATAGGAAATACAAAACCAAACGTACTCCCCTTGCCTTCGGTGCTTTTGAATATGAGGCTTCCACCACTGGCAATGATGACTTTTTTAGCCATAAACAGGCCAATACCAGTGCCGTCCGGGCGCATTTTTTGGGCATTGCTGGCTCGATAAAACTTGGTAAACAGATGATGTTGGAGTTGGTGCGGCACCCCGATACCATCGTCTTCGACAGTAAACTCGATTGCTTTAGACGAATGCTTCAGCGCGACCTTGATATGGCCACCCGCCGGAGTGTAGTAGATGGCATTGTCAACAAAATTCATAATGACTTGGCGGATTTTAATCTCGTCAAGCATAAGAGTCGGAAAGTCTTTGGGTCGATCATATGTAAGCTTCAGGTGGTGAGCACGGGCGCTTTCCTGCAACTGCTTGAGTTCGCTTTGCACAATAGTGTCTAGATTACTGATTACAGGTTGTATAGCAAACTTGCCGGTGCGCAGCCGCGAGACATTCAGCAGATCGGCAATAAGCCCCACCATGCGCTCACTGCTGGTAAAGGCTTGCCCTAGAGGCTCGTCAAGCGGTTTGGGCACCTTTCCGAAATCGCCGTCCAACACCATGCTGATATTGCCTTTTACCGCTGTTAATGGGGTACGTAACTGATGTGATGCCATACTGATAAAGTCGTCTTTGGTATCGTTCAGGGTGACAAGCTTCTCGTTGGCATGTTGCAGTTCACGTGTAGCTTGGTTAACTTTGGCTTGCAGAGTGACGTTGAAACCTTGGATTTCTTCAAACCGCATAGCGTTTTGAGCAGCGATGACCAGTTCACTGGAAACGGTTTCAAGAATAGCCAGATCCTGTTTATTGTAAGGATTTCCGCTCTTTTTAGCTCCTAAGACCATATAGCCAAGCAGTCCTACCTCGCCCCCTCCAGGACTCAGGCGGCTCAGTACTGCTATGTCTTCAGACAAGAGAAACTTCGCAATGGCAGGGCGTATATCGTGCGCATCGTCAGCTACAAAAAGCCGGGTCTTGCTTTCACCCAGGTGATCTGCGATTTCAGGAGTTATATCATGTTTGAACTTATCGTGGACAGTAGTACCGATAGTACGATACGTCCTATCGGCCGTAGGCAAGATGAGAAACGTACAAAAGTCTACTTTCAGCGTGTCCTTAATAAGTTGTGCACAGCCCTTAAGAAGTGGTTGCAGATCGATATTGCCTACGACAATATTGTTCAGGTTGCTGATAAGCAGCTGGGGATCATAGGCGTCCTGATAGAAAATTCTATTGGTTATGCGGTTGAAAAAGTTGACCAACCGTTGATAGATAAGCGAAGTAAGTAGTGCCAGCCCAATATAAAATATCCGTTGGTGCTGGGTGTACCACTGCGTTCCCGACAAAAGAGTAGCAACCGAATATATAATACCGCCGTATACTAGCCCAAGTGAACCCAGAGAAAGCAAGTATGCTACTGATCGGGCAACAGCTGCTCGAATGTCAAAGAGTTTTTGCGCCACAATCGCATACGCAATAATTGAGGAAAAGGCGAGCGTATAGAGCGGACTAATACGTGCAAAAAATAGTGTCTGAGTTGCCATGGATATGACAAAGTTAGTAATCGGTACAATACCCCATAAGATTATCGAACCGAATAAAATCATGCGGAACTGTTGACGTTTTACGCCGTGCGCTTTCTTGTACTTTCTATAGATAGAACTTAACCCAAAAAATACACTAATCCCGGCATGAAATATAAACGCTAACATGCCGGGGCCACCGACCGGGCGGGCTCCACTTTGCCCATACATTACCTTAGTAAAGAGAAGTGGGGAAAGAGCTACTATAAATACAGCACTGCTCAAAATAAAGTAATAAACTAAAAGGCGCTTTCTAATCTGTAAACGGTCGCCAGGATAAACATGAGAAAAAATAAAGAAAAACGTATTCTGCACTACTACGGATGCCATCAGTAAGCGGTAAAACTCCAGCTGTGTCGAAGAGAAAGGATTTTTTGTGATGATAAAGTTAATGGTAGCCCAGGTTGCTACGAAGACAGACAGGAGAAAAAAAGATATGTTAGTGAGACTTTTTCTATTTTTTTGTAATACAAACAGTGCGACAAGGCTTTGGGCTAATACTGATAGGATAATAATTGCAGTAAACATTAGCGTACTAACATAGTACAATAGAGTTACTTATTAGCGATACTGTCAATGACAAAAGTAAATTATACTGCCTGGAACATAGACGCTGCTAGCTTTTCTGACAAGTGGAGCGATCTGAAAAAGCTGCTATTTTTTGCTCGTTATGCAATTCTTGCTCCCTCGGGACATAATACCCAGCCATGGGAGTTCAAAACCGTTTCACAGGATTTGCTGCTGTATGCTAACCGGGAAAGATTACTGCCATATTCTGGAGTACAGGCGAATGAACCGTATGTAAGCCTTGGCGCGTGCCTGCAAACGTTTGAACTTGCAGCAAAGGGATTTGGATACAACCTGGTCATTACATATGAACTCCGTGACAATCTAGTAGCAAAAATCTCTTTGGGTAACCGTACGGCAAGCGAGCCTTCTCTCCTGCAAGCTATTCCTAGTCGGGTCTCTAACCGAGCCTTTTATGATAAAACTCCTCTGCCCGAGAAACTCCTTGGTCAAGTAACAAAAAGTTCCCTAAAAAACGCAAGTAGCTTTATTCTAACTGACAGAAAAGACATTGACTTTATCGCGCTCGAGACTCAAAAGGCTACCTACCACACTTTCGGCGATAAAGGATTCCGTAATGAACTCAGCAAGTGGGTGCGCAACAATATAACGAGACAATACGACGGTATGCCAGGATTTGTCCAGGGCATCCCCACTCCTCCTTCCCTGCTTGCGAAACACATCATCAAGCGTGTAGATGTTTCTAAGGATCAAGCAAAAAAAGATACTGCCAGAATTACTAATTCGGCTAATCTCATTATTGTGACCGTTAAAGACATGACCCCCTCGTCTCTACTAGATGGTGGCCGTTTATATGCGCAAATATGTATACGTGCGCAACAACAGGGAGTAGCAACAACAGGAGCGGGTACTGCCGTAATAGACAGCTCGACAAAATCAAACGTAGCTGCTCACTTCAGCCTGAAGGGTGAACCGATTGCTATCATAAGACTGGGCAAGACTTCTGTTCGCGCTCGCCATACACCTCGTTGGCCACTCACCAAGGTGACTGCATAAAAACCATTTACTTACGCACCCACTTTTGTTTACCGTTTCCCGAAAAATGCAGAGCGTGCGCGTAAGGCCACAAAACAATCTTTGGCTCAGCACTTTTACCAGTAGATTTATGAGAGCTGGCGTATTCGCTATTATGCATTAGAAGCGTTTGCTTGATGGCTGTCTTGAGTTGTTGTGCTATGGCTCGATTACGCTCCATACCCCGACGTAACTCTACGTTAACCACTAATGTACTTTGCATTTGCTTGTTATTTATAACTTCTATAGTAAATTTGCCGGTGAGTTTGTCTTGAAAATCTTCCTGAAAGAAGATAGCGCGTATTTCGTCTGGATAAATTTGCGCGCCCAGAAACGTTACCGAAAAATCGCTTCGCTCATATAAATACACAAAGGGTAAATTCCATCGCGTCTTTTTAATTCCGCTATTTTCTAATTCCGTTGAGAAATCTTTTCCTGTCTTGCGATACTGTCTCTGGATATCTTTAAGTCGTAGTACGCCGCCGTGATCATTCAAATCGTATCGGACTAAAGGAAGCCCGCTAAAACTTGAACATATTACCTTCTGATCTACTTCCTCAAAATAGAACATCTCTGGCAGGTACTGTGTAAGTGTGGGCTGTTTCCGAATGTTTCCGAATAAAGCGTTGAATAACTCCTTGTCTTGGGTAGCCTGTCGTCGCACTAAAATAGATAGTGGAGTTTCGTGACTCATTGTGCCGAGGTCAACC
>CAZHPF010000006.1:0-23176 GCA_964534095.1 uncultured Candidatus Saccharibacteria bacterium | reverse complement strand
GGGTCGGTATCGGTTTTGGTGAGAATGTTAGCAACGCGGGCGCTGAGCAGTTGGGTTTTGCCTGTGCCCGGCCCGGCCAAAATAAGCAGCGGCCCCTCAATAGCATCAACAGCCTGTTGCTGCTCTTTATTGAGTTGCTGGTACATCTTGCTAAAACTATCCACTTCCCTATTTTACATTGTTTGCACAAAAGAGGGACAGAGGATAAATTGGTTGCAAAACTAGAGTAATAATGCTATAGTAGAACGCTGATGAAACTTCATGGAGATACAACGGGCGAAGGAGTTGGCGTGGGCTCGGACGATATTGCACGGTTTGAGCGTGTATTTTCAGTTGGTGCTGCAGAGCTTACGCCTGCCACTATACCTGTAGTGCGAGACACGATCGGATTGGGTAATTACGCCCAGGTATTGTCTGACACTGTCCCGGATGGCGGAGTAGAAGAAGGACTTTCCGGACTAATAGCCGAGAGAGACGAAGCGATAGACGCTGTTGTGGCGGGAATGTTGCCGGTGTTAATCCCACGTGTCGTACAGCGTTGGGACGCTATTTTGCCTGAAGACCGGGTTCGCTCGGGGGGGGGGCAAGCCGGACTACTCAACACGCTGTATGAAAGTCGTGAACAGCTTCGTGAGAGACTTACATATGTCTCTGGGGATGAGCCTTCGGATGATTTTGTCGAGCGAGTAATCGGTGATACGGTTGACGCTGTCGAAGACTGGATAACCACTAAAGGCCGGTATGTAATGCGGGCGCGGCGGATTAAGGCGAACATCCTATCTAAAGACGAGGTGCATGCTACGTACGCGGCCATGCATGCCCTCCCTCGTGAGTCCGAAGAGTGGGAGCAGGAACGTGCCAAACTGTTGGAGAGCCTGTATCGGCTCAGTAAATTTATTGCTGTTGAAAAGTTCCTGAAGGCTGGCCGACTAAGCCCTTTAGTTGAGGCAGACGACTTAGCGCAAGAAGCGACTGAGCGCTTTGCCAGCCGCATAGATACGTACGATCCGACCCAGGGAGCTTCATTCGTTACATGGTGTGCCAATTATATAGAGCTTTACTATGCTCGGGTACATACCATTCTCGCTAACCCGATTTCGGTGCCTATTAACCATGCTACGGCGTTGCGTAGTTGGGACGCAGACAAACAGCGTGAAGTAGCAGATGTACTGGCTGGGAATCGTGACGATCAACCAGAGCTTCGCTTGGGCTGGTTGGCTGATGGCCGAAACATTGTATCTTTGGATGACGAGCAAGCTATGCGGGTACATACTCATCAGGTCTGGTCGGATCCAACCGGTGCCCCAGAGCCGCTTCCGTACCAAGAACTTCTTACGGACTATCACCGCCTTGGTGCAGGAGGAAGTCGCCAGGAAACGAACCTATGGGCCGGCCATGGCGCTGCCGATGAGTTAACCGACCCTGAGTATTATGCTGACATTATGGCGTTGCAAACTGCCGTGCGGCAAATCATTGATGAGCGTCTTAACGAACGTGAAGCCCAGGCTATTGGGTTGCGTTTTGGTTTGGAAGACGGACAGCCTCGTACCTTGGAAGAAGTTGGCGAATACCTTGGCGTGACAAGAGAACGGGTAAGACAAATTGAAGCCAAGGCGATCAGTAAGTTACGTTGGGACGATAGCGAGCTAAGGGCTTTTCTTGGCCATGTAGCTGGCCACGAGTGGAGCTTGGACAATTATGTACGGCGGCCAGTCGCAGATGGGCTGCCGGATTATGCGGCGCATGAAGCCGCATATACGTATGTCTCGCCCCCAGGGCGTGCTCCTGCTGCGCGGAGGCGCTTCCCGCCTGCTATCCCTGAGTCAGAATGGGACTGGTAATTCTGTATTGACACTGGTATTTCCGACTTGTTTCCGTACAATGTGTATAGAACATAAGGAGGCTTTGTATGGCGGAGCATAATTTTCAGGTAGGAGTTACGGTATCAGGCAGCGCTACTACGGTAGAGTTTTTTTGTTTAACAATTGCTGAGCGGCAACTGCCTCTCGAAGTAGGAGCCGTGGTGTGTGACCGGCCAGACAAGCCGGCTCTGACAGTAGTACGACGTCTCAATAAACTGCTCGGCTGGGATATGAAACCTGTACTAGTAGACAAGGCGAGCTTTCCGGGCGGCCCAGGCGAACGGACCTGGGATATCACAGACGAACAGTCAGGGGTCATGGCAGCAGAGTTTGATGGATTTGACGTAGTGTCACAGCAGGGTTTTGCTAGTCGCGTACGGGGAGTATTGCTCGAAGAACGCGGCTTGCTTGATCATCATACGCATGTCACAGACGCCAGCCTTATCAATAATCATCCTGGGTTATTGCCAGCTACCAAAGGTCTCTATGGGAGGGATGTCCATAAAAAAGCTGCTGCTGATCCTGACGATGCTACCGGTTTAACTATTCATGGCGTAGCTGAGGGTTATGATGAAGGCAGTGAGTTTCTTGTGCATGATATCCCAATGCTTCCCGGAGATGAATGGCAAGATTATGAGCGGGCTGTGCAGGCAGTGGAAAAGGTCAGAACGGCAACTGCAGTGTATGAGTTTGCTGTTGCCCGGCAGCAGCGTTTAGCTGGTGTGAGTTAAATCACAAAAGGTGGTGACAGTACGAGGTATCATTTCATTATGATTATTCGCAAACATCACTACATGAATTCAACGACGGTACCGCTCTAGACCGCTCGGGTTTTATGTATTGATGCAAACTCCCGACGGCGGGAGTTCTTTTCGTTTACTTGGACGAATACTTCATGTAGAGCCGCAGCTAAAGTGCATTACATGGTAGTTCGAAAGGAAAACGATATGTTAGAACACGCAAGCGATAGACCGGCGTTTATGGTTATAAATGGTGGGGGCGAATATTCGCCGCCGATAGCAGACACTGGGCAATGGCCGCGCTTGGGGCACTGCCAATCCCCCGATGTCGATCCTGCCGTTATGCTGCCGAATATGGCTAACGACATTGCCGTGCAAGCAGCCCGGCGTATTTGCCGCAGTTGTATTGTGCGCAGCCGTTGTTTGGCATTTGCGGTGGCGCTGCCCGAAGGAATTGACTTTGCCATGTGGGGCGGTACGAGTCCGGGGGAGCGAGTAAAAATCAGACAGCAAACCCACAATATGCTTGACGCGTAATATTAGCCCATGCTACAGTGAGGCCACTTTAACAACATAAGAGATATACAGAGTGTGGCGAGAGATCTAGCTTGATGACCCACCGGCAACCTGCTACGCATGTAGTGTTGGTGCTCCATCTAGCCCGCCGTGGCGGGAAAGATATATTAACGGCTTTTTATAGCAGGTTACATCCTTTCTCGTGTTTGGCAGAAAGGATGTTTTTATGTCAACTAATATAGAAGTGCTTAGCGCGGTGCACGGAATTGCACCGCGGAGCAACGAACTGCACCGGCTGGGGAGTGCGGCCGAAAAAGGCCGTGCATCCTGGGAGGACTACGCAGCCCTGCGCGACCAAGAAACCACTAACTGGTTAGCAGTCCAAGCGGATGCGGGAATAGATATCCAAGAGAACGGTAAGCTGGCTTGGGCAGACCACCTCCGGCCGCTAGTCAAAGCCAGTGAGGGATTTGCGCCTGATGTGGATGATGCATCAGTAACACGATGGTTTGACACCAACCGGTTCTATCGTCAGCCGACGATTGTACAACAACCACGGTTTTCTATCGAACGGTTCACTGCTTTATATGGGCAGCCAAGTGAGCACGTGAGCCTATTGGCTCCAGCCAGCTTTGCGGGGCTTTGTGTGATAGGTGAGACTGTGGACATCGGTGAGTACTATACAGGTGTTGTCGAAGGCTTGATTGAGAGTGGTGTGGATCGCATTACGTTTGAGAGTTACGCAGACTCTGACGCACAGGATATCGTGGCGATTGATGAGCTCTGCGAGGGACTTAGTGATGCTACGGTAGCACTGCTCAGCCATGCTGGCACGACGAGGTGGATACCCGATAGGTTTGGTTTTGCGGGTATTGGACTTACCAGTGATCAGGTTAAGGAGTTTGCTTCACAGACCCCATACGTACCTTTGTTTGGTGGTGAGCCGCTCCGGCAACCTCCTGGCCAACCGTTTACCCTTGAGCCGATAGACTTTACTGGAAAAGAACTGTGGCTAACCCCGATCACTGCGGAACAGACACTGCGAGCCGTACCTGAAATTGCTAGCGTACTGCAGGCTGCACAAGCCTTGCGGCCAGCTCGGATCGTACTGACGCACACAACTGATTTAGAGCAGGTTCCCTTGCCATATGCGGAAAGCAAGCTCCATCAACTTGGAGAGTTGGCAGAAGAAGCAAAACGACAACTGGAGAAGCGATTATGACTGAAATACTACAGACACAAGAAGTCGGTAGCCTTGCCAAGCCTAACTGGCGGGTGCAGGCAGTGCGCAGCGGCGAACTGAGCGATGCGCACCGGCTTGAAATTGCTACATGGGCTGACCGGCTTGGCCTGGATGGAGACGAAATAGATTTTGATGTTGCCCGCATTGCAGAGGATTTTCGGTGTCCTGAGGGAAAGTGCCGGGATTGGGCTGTGGACGGGGTGAAAAGGCTGGCTGCCCGCTTTGCCGTAGCTTTGCAGACAAAAGCCGGCATTGACATTATCTATGACGGTGAGCAAGACAGAAGCGAAATGTATCAGCATGCCGTTGCTCGAACGCATGGGTTTGAGTCTCGCGGGCTAATCAGGGCATTTGACAACAAGTCATACCGAAAATATGCTATTACGGATGAACCAAGCATTGCTGAGGAGTGGCACACCGATGAAGTTGATCGTCTGTTAGGACTGACAGATAAACCCGTAAAAGTTCCGGTGACTGGTCCGTATACATTGGCTGCATGGTCATACGACGAACATTATGGTGATCGTGCTGCGTTTGTCCGGGACTTAGCTGACCGGGTTGTGCGGCCGACGATTGCGTCGCTTTTGGCTCAAGGAGTGGAATGGATACAGATTGATGAACCGGCAGCGACGACCGTACCGGGCGAAGTGCCGCTGTTCGTGGAAGGGTTCAATCGTTCGCTGGCTGGTCTTGCTGGCAAGTTCAGCGTCCATATATGTTTTTCTGACTATTCCCTGCTCTTTCCGCATGTCGAGAAGCTGGATAACTGTAGCCAATTCTCGCTGGAGTTTGCCAATCGCGATTCGGATGAGCTAGGAACAGACGCAGCACATCGTCCGGCTTACGAAATTTTGCGGGAAGTTGGCCACCACAACCCAGAGGCTGGAGTAGGACTAGGGGTCGTCAGTATCCACGACGACCATATTGAACCGGCAGAGCTGGTGAGGGATCGCGTGTTAAGGGCTGTTGATTTGCTGGGAGATCCTGCCAAAGTGTTTCCGTCTCCTGATTGTGGGCTCAGGACACGCTCGTGGGAAGTAGCGTACGAAAAACTAGCGCGAACTGCCGAAGGAACAGCCCTAGCTCGCGCCGCACTACAGTAAACTGGCTATAAAGATTTGGCATGATCAACGATGCCCTTGAACAAAACGGCTCCAAAAGGATTCTTGCCTTCACCGCCTCGCCAGTTCTGATGTTGTGTTGTGTACACAGCACGTTCAGGGTGAGGCATCATGCCGAGTACGATGCCTGTTGGATCGCAAATGGCAGTAATACCATCCGGTGAACCGTTGGGGTTATCGGGGTATGCGGTGGTTTCCTGGCCAGTGGAACCTATATAGGATAATACGACTTGCCCAGGTGGCAGTTCAGCGTCTGGCATAACGAATCTTCCTTGACCGTGCGCTACCGGAAGCTTCTGCGCGGTACCAAGATATTCCGGCGTAATGAACCTACAAGCAGAATTACCGACACGCAATGAAGTCCAACGGCACTCAAACGACCCACGTTCGTTGTGTATGAGCGATGCCCGTTTTGGTTTCGCCGGATCAATTTCGCCGGTTGGGAGCAATCCGGCTTCGATGAGCACCTGGTATCCATTGCAGACACCTACCACCGGCTTGCCCAGCTCTACGAACCGGTTAAGGTCTTCGCCGAACTGTTCCCGCAACGTAGCACCTAAAATAGCACCTGAGCGAATGGTGTCGCCGTAGGAAAACCCGCCGGATAGCAGCAAGATGTCAAAGTCGTCCAACTGTTCTACACCTGCCTGAAGCAGGCTGAGATGCACGCCTACGGCTTCGGCTCCAGCCATTTCAAGAGCGTGAGCAGTTTCCTTGTTGCAATTTATACCGCGGTCTTCTAAGACAAGGGCTCGTGGTGTACTCATGACAGAAGCTCCTCAAACGGTTGTTGCCATGCTCCCAGCAATTCATCAACAGACATGTCCCCATGGCCTTGCACACTTAGGGTTTTGTCTGCTTTGGTGGTACCAATAACTTTATGAGGGACACCGGCAAATTGCTCAAGCGCGGTTTCATCCGGGACTTCTAGCACAAAACAACCAGCCGTTTCGTTAAACAGCTCATCCGTGTCAGAGATTGTGATGTCAGCGCCACAATCTCCACCAAAGAGCATCTGGGTTATAGTGCTGATGACCCCTCCTTCGCTGACATCTTGCGCGGCCAGTACACTTCCGGTCTGAATGGCTGCGTGAACGCTTCGAGCTGTTTGATGAAATTGTTTCATGTCTGTATCAGGTACCTGTGTACTCACCCCGTGATGCTCGGTGTAATAGATGGATCCGCCCATGGCTTCAAGGTCTTGGGCACCAACTAACACCAGTACAGAGCCAGGCGACTTGATATCGTTGCTGACTGTGTGGGCGACATTGGGTATATTGCCTGCTACGGTTACAGTAAGGTTATAAGGGGCTTCTATCACCCCGTCATCAAGCGTTAGAGTTGAAGACAAGCTATCCTTGCCGGAAATGATAGGGGAATGAAACTCGGCCACACATTCCTGCATAAGCGTGTCGACCGATAAATCCAACGCTCCCATAACCCGTGGTGTGGGTGTCGGGGCGATATAGTTATTGACGGCTATCAGACGGTCAGGATTGGCTCCGGCCGCGACTGAGTTAGCGACTGCTTCGGCGTACACCCATTTTGTACCTCGTACGGGATCAAGCTCAGTAAGAGTTGGGTTTGTGCCGTGGGCTTGCACTACAGCATAGGGCTTGCCAAGGATTGGTGTTAGCACAACAGCTTCGTTCCGGCCGTGCCCGGTTGGCCCATCATATGGTTTTAGGGCGCTGGTTCCTTGCACCTCATGGTCGTAGCGGCGTTGGACGGCTTCGGTTGAACATACGTTTCCATTCCGAAGGACTGCGGTAAGTGCATCCTTTAGGCCGACATGTTGTGGCGGTCGCTCTTCTAAAACTGGTGCTTCCCAGAGCGCTTCCAGCGGATCAATCGGCACGCCATTTTTGATAAAGTCGTAACGCAGGTCTATAACGGTTTCGCCGTTATGTTCGACATGCAAGGTTGGCTCTTGGCCTTCTGGGGAACCAAATGTGCCGAAAATGTCACAGTTCGACCCGTGTTTGGCGAAAATAGCGGCTAGCTCGTCGTAATGTTCGGGATCAATGGCGAGCACCATACGTTCCTGGGATTCACTGATAAAAATTTCCCAGGCGCTGAGGCCGCTGTATTTGAGCGGGGCATTCGTGAGGTCAACTTGTACCCCGATGTCTTCACCTATCTCGCCTATGGCTGAGGCAAATCCGGACGCACCACAATCGGTAAGGGCACGGATGAGACCTCGTTCGGTAGCTTCTTCTATAGCATCGAACATCATTTTCTGTTCTATAGAGTTGCCAATCTGGACGGCATTCACATGCCGTGTGGTGCCTGTCTCTGAGTCAGCACTTACCGAAGAAAAGTTGGCGCCGTGTACGCCGTCACGACCGGTTTTGCCTCCTACGGCTACCACAAAGTCACCGTGTTCGGGCGCTCCCTTCTGGGCTCGCGACTCCGGCATGATTCCCATTGCCCCGACGAGTACGGTACCTTTGCCGCGAAAATCAGGGTGAGCGTGAAAAGAAACATCATTGGTAGGCACCCCCATACGGTTTCCGTAATCCCCAACACCGGCAACGCTTCGCTCCATTAGGTATCGTGGCGAATGACAGCCAGGAGGCACTTCCGAGTCTGGCAAATCGAGCGGCGCAAGACACTGGATATGGATAGAGTTGATTATTCTTGCGCCGCGTCCGGTGCCAACAATATCCCGCAGAACCCCACCAGTACCCGTTGCGGCTCCCCCGTACGGCTCTTTATTCATAGGACTGTTGTGGGTTTCGAGTTTGATACATAGGGCTGTGCCGTCATAAAATGCCCAAACGCCGGAGTTATCATGAAATGCCGACAACACGCCTTGCTCTTCGAAGTATGGTGTAGAGCCTTCTTTGATACGCCAGAACAGGGCTGGCTTGCGCTCCCCGTCTGATCCTATAATTTCAGCGTTAAATGTTTTGTGTCGGCAATGCTCGCTCCATGCCCCGCCCAGATACTCAATCTCGGCATCAGTCACAGGACGTCCCATACGGATCGACTCGGCCTGGATAGCCCGCATTTCTTTAAGGCTAAGCTCTACTTCCCGGACTTTTGAAAGCGAGGCCAATTCCTCATCATTCATGGCAGCCAAATCATAACGAACAACTGGCTCTGCTTCGCCGTGAACGATCAAAGTGTCGGGAGCTTCGGTGAGTATTTGCTCCACGGTGACATTTGCCAATGTTGATTTAGCTTCCTCGACAGAAGTGCTGGGTACATCAGGATCAAAATGGTACTCCGTGCTTGTCTGTACAGCCTCTACCCCCACGCCGAGGCGATCTAAAATGGTAAAGATTGGGTCGACATTTGGATCCATGACACCGGGCTTTGGTGCTACCCTGACCACCCGTTCATCATCCCAGTCTTGCCGGGAATCCGCAGTAGCCTCCTGCGTGGCAGGATCATGCAACAAATCCATCACCAAAGCTATTTGGTCGGGGCTTAGACCCTCCAAGCGATAGGTGTTGACCACTGTAACGTCATCACCTTCCAACCCAAGCCGGTGAGCGGCATGGGTACCTTCCGGATCCTCAAATCGAGGAAGACCTTCAACTCGTACCTCTGTCATACTCATTATCATGTATTATGACAAAAGTTTTGTATACATCAAACTATCTGCGAAGAAAATCAAGCGTTACTCTGGTGTGTCAGTAGTTAAATCTACACCAATGTAGCCGCCAGATTGGTGCGCCCACAGGTCGGCATAGATCCCTGGTTTGTTCTTTAGCTCATTGTGCGTACCTACCTGTATGATCTTGCCGTTGTCCATTACTACCAGCTTGTCCATTTTGTGAAGCGTACTCAACCGGTGGGCAATAACGAGCGAAGTGCGGTTTTTGATAAGCTCCCACAGTGCAGTTTGGATGAACTGTTCACTGCGGCTATCGAGGGCGCTCGTGGCTTCGTCGAGCACTAAAATGGGGCTGTCTTTGAGAATAGCCCGTGCAATTGCTACGCGCTGGCGCTGGCCGCCTGACAACTTGACGCCCCGCTCGCCTACCAACGTGTCGTACCCTTTTGGTAGGTCTTTGACAAACTCGTCAACGTAGGCTAACTTTGCCGCACGAATAATTTCGGCCGTGGTAGCGTTGGGGTTAGCGTAGCCAATGTTTTCACGGACAGTCCGATGAAACAAAAGCGGCTCTTGCGGCACATATGATACGGCACGCCGCAACGTTTGTTGGGATAAATCCCTAATATTGATACCATCGATCTTGATAGCTCCCCCAGTGGTATCCATAAAGCGCAAGATGAGCTTGGTCACCGTTGTTTTGCCACTGCCTGAGTAGCCGACCAGCCCGATTTTTTCGCCGGGTTTGATATCTAGAGAAAAATCACGTACTGCCCATTGGGTTTTACTACTGTCCGAATAACGATAGCTGACGTTTTCCATCTGAAGTGTCCGAACGCTGCTCACTGGTAGTGGCTTGGGTACGGCTGGATCGACAACGCTGTTAGACAGGAGCATTGTTTTGACAGGTTCATAGGCGGCTCCCATAACTTGTTCGTAACGCTTTATGATTTCGGCAATCTCAATGGTGCTTGCCACGAGCCGGATAACGTACAACTGGACTAACACTACGATAGTGACGGAAATGCTGCCCTGTTCGTACAAGCGTGCTGAGAGGAGCAATAAGACGGCTGTAGCAACTGCTGCCAGAATCATTCGGCCGTTGTCGGCGGGGTTGGCAAGATTCCAGGAAACATACTGGGCATGGCTCCATTTGTTGAGCGGTTTTTGCAAACGTTCCTGCTCGTAGTCTTCCATAGCAAAACTTTTAACGGTTGCACCATGCGACAGGGTGTCGCCGATAAAGGCGGCCACGTCACTGCTTGCTTCGCTGACGCGGCGCCTATACTTTAGGCGCCAGGTACTGCTTAGGATAGTAAAACTGAGCACAAAGAACATAGTGATCAGTGTCACGGCGGCCAGCGGTAGCGAGTTATAGGCAATAACCCCGATGCCAGTGCATACGATAGCTGATTGTTTAGGAAGTGAAAAAGTGACAAGTTCGCCGTAGTCAACAAAGGCGTCACGCAGCCGAGCCGCCTGGGCTCCTACGGATCCAAAAAAGGCGTTGCTGTAGAAGTCATAGTCTTTGTTCATGATATTTTTGAACACTTTGTTCTGGACGTACTTAGCACCGATAATGGAGTTTTTGGTGATAACGATATTGCCTGTAGTCCATAGCACCGAATAGATGAGTGCGAGGACAATAATCCAGGTGGCATAGGTAGAAACATTAGAGAAGTTGCGAGCTAAAATAGCCTGGATGCCATAGGCGCTCGCCAGCGGAATAAAGGTGTTATAGGCCGCAAAGGCCGGAATGCGCGTAAGGTAGCCGGTAATCAACGTACCTTTGCTCTGGAAGTTTCCTTGCCAAAATAGCTTGTGGATTTCGCGGGTAATGTGTTTGTCCCGCTGTTTCGATTGCATGCCCATCACTATATCAGATACCTGGTTATTCAAGATGGGAGACATTGGGTTAATTTGACAAAAGGTATATAATATATATTTGTGTCTGTTTTAACCCTTAATCCCCTACCCCGCATAGAAGCTATAGAGGCGTCCTCTGTTGGTTTCCCCATGGACGAGGATTTGAGTCGTGGGTTTGCTTTACATGGTGTGCCCGAGGGGTACAAAGATGTGCATGGCTACCATACCCAAATTGGCGCTCGTCTACTTACTGATGCAGGCTGCACGATCCGCCCCATAATCGAGAGTGAGTTTAGAGCCGAAAACGCCGGGTTTTATAAACCTGCCCATACTGATGGCTTAGTGCAGCGTTATTACCAAGCCCACACCACCGAGCCGACGGATGAAGAAGTAGCGTCTGAGATGCTGCTGCAAGCCTATGACTTAACACAGGATGAGCACGAACGCATAAAAGAACTTGCCCGGTTCATGAATTATCCGGGTAATGCAGAGGTTGTATTTTTAGGTGCCCGAACGAGCCAGTTCATAAACGGCACACTGGGGGTAGTATTGCAAGATCGTATCCCAGATACACAGTGGAGATGTGTTGCCGGGTCAGATACCACTATGATTTTCCCTAACGGCTATGATGCTCGTCCCGCGAGCAGCCCAACTACGCTGTATGTCCACACATTCACAACGCTTGATGATATGGGCGTCGACACTACAGATCCGCGAATAGTGTCACTCAGCCGGATAGAGCCTGGTATATAAACCGGTGCATACCCTGTTTAGGTTAAGTGCCTTTTTTGTGGTATGCTATATAAGCAAGTTATTCTGTATCTTTCTCCCCATAGGCGTCAAACTTAGGCCGTGAGGGTCATCGTGTTGGCATAGTCTCGCAAAACCACTCTGAAGCCAGCAGCAGTTTTTCTGTAAATACTCAAAAATTAATGCAAACCTGTGTTCTTATCAGATTGTCTGAAAGGTTATCTTATGGCCAAAATTAATCTTCATATTGAAATTGTCTCTTCTACAAAGAAAGGGCTTAGTTCGATGTCGGCTCGCTCACGGAACGCTGTCCTGGCTACTTTGAAAAAGTACTATACCGATGTAAGGGTGACTATTATTAATGACATAGCGGATCTGGATGCATTGGTTTCGCGCCAACCGGGGCTAGTGTTTCTGGGTATGAGCTTCGTAACCAGGGACATGGGGCTGTCTCGCGAGATTCCCGAAAAGATATGGCTTAGCGGTTATCTCGACCAACACGGTATTGCGTATACGGGCTCAGGCCAATTAGCACACGATCTTGAACGTAACAAACACTTAGCCAAGGAGCAGGTACTTGAAGCAGGGCTTCATACATCACCCTATGTTGTGGTAAGGCAAAATAGCCTCCAGGACACCTATAATATACCTCTTGCTTATCCTCTGTTCGTAAAGCCCACCAACCGGGGCGGTGGTGCGGGGATAAATAGTAAGTCTGTGGTGCATAACATTGACGAACTAGATGCTAAGGTACAATCTATTGCCACCGAAACTTTGGCTGATTCTCTAGTGGAGCAATACCTTCCAGGTCGGGAGTTTAGCGTAGCTATCCTTAAGGAAGAGGACACCCAAACATATATGGCGATGCCTATCGAGCTGATTGCTGCACCAAACGAATATGGCGCTCGTCTTCTTGGTCAAGAAACCAAAGTGTCAAATACTGAGCGCGCCATAGAAGTAACTGACGTCACACTCAAGGCAAAAGTTAATCAACTGGCCTTAGATGTTTTTGCGGCCTTAGGCGCGCGCGACTACGGCCGCATAGATATTCGTTTGGATGATGCAGGCGCGCCGTGCTTCTTGGAGGCCAACCTTATCCCCAGCTTAATCGATGGTTACGGCTCGTTCCCTAAAGCTTGCCTGCTCAACGCTAATCTTGGGTACGAGGCTATGATCTTGCAGATTGTAGCGCTTGGCTTATCTCGCAAGCTATTCCCTGCAACCGTGAATAAGCAACCTATACTTCTTCCGTCTTCACGCCAAATAGTTCCAAGTTTCTGAAACCGTTACTTATCGCTTGTGGTGGTATAAAGCCTCGCTCGCGTAGGGAGGACTAGGTCGACATCGAGGGGTGAGGGTAATTCCCTGATATGGTGTAGTGCGGGTCTTGGCCAAGCGTTAGTGCTACAGCATAGCTCCCCGAGAAAACAAAGCCATGCCGACGGCGTGAATGCTGGCTGAAGGTATCGCCTGCGAACAAGGTGATATCTCCTTGTCCGACAGGAACGGAACGTAACCCCTCGCTTGTTTGTATGAACATGGTTTTTTTGCCGTCCACGGCAACCTGAACGGCCGCGACTAGTCCTTCATAGTCATCAGAATGCAGCTGAAACGAAGCACTGTCTACCATGGTCACCATCCTTATGCCCGATTTGCTGGCAACGGGGTTCCAGCCAGGCAAGTCATCTCCTGCGGCTGCTGTGGTGCGGGTCTGTACTTTTCCAAGAAAATCAGTCATAAAGCTGGGAGTTTGGTCTGCCTGAACCGAGTATACGCCTACCCCGTTTCCCTGCGCTGCTTCATATACCCCGGGTATGTCAGTAACATTACCTTGCTGCACTATAGTCGCCACTGATTGGAACTCACCTAACAGACCAGGACTAATAGCACCGACAGCATTCGCAATGCCGTGTTCCCGCGCGGCCGAAACCGCTTCTTCGAGGTTGCCAATACCGGTGTGGTCGTATTCGTGTGAGGGGACTAAAAGCATCTTTATATTATAACAAAGTAAGTAATATTTGTCAATAATCACCTCTGTCGCACACAAGAGAAATAGCTTTGCTTGCCCGCTAATTAAGTGAGAGCGGAAATATTGATAAGGGTTTTGATGGCGGTACGCTCGTCCATGGCTTTGTAGCCTTCTGCTAAATCTTCTAAGGCAATCTGTTTGGTGAAAATAGCTGATACATCCAAGGTACCGGCTAGCACATCACGCAGCAACTCCGGTATATATGCCGCCGCAGGAGCAACACCGCCCTTTACGCCAATGTTCCGTCTAAACATAGTCGATAATGGCAAGTCAGCCGCATGGGGCACGCCGACGAACCCGATGGTGCCACCCGCGCGGGTCATAGCAAAGCTGGTTTGCCACGAAGCGTCGGTGCCGACGCATTCCAGCATAGAGTCTACACCTAAGCCGTTGGTCAATTTCATTACCGTTTGGACTGCCTCTTCGCCTCGGGCGTTGACGATATGGGTAGCGCCGAACTGCTTGCCGATTGCGGCTCTATCCGGGTGGGTACTAACCAAAATAATCGTTTTGGCACCCAAGCGTTTACTAGCTGCTACGGCACACAAACCGACGGCGCCATCTCCAATGACGGCGACAGTTTTGCCGGAACCAACTTCACCGCTTACGGCTGCATGGTGGCCTGTGCAGAGTACATCAGTGAGCGGCAGCAAGGCAGGAATCAGCTTGTCAGTCACTTTGTCTGCTGGGACTACATGCAACGTGCCTTCGGCGTACGGCACACGGACTTTTTTGCCCTGCCCACCATCGTTATTATCCCGACCCCAGGCTTGTTTGTTACGGCATACCGATGTCATACCGGCCTTGCATTCCGGGCATGTGCCATCTGAAATAGAAAAGGCTGAAATAACGAAATCACCTTTTTGTATATGTGTTACGTCTTTCCCCGTCTCTTCGACGATGCCCATAAACTCATGGCCGATGGGCGTGCCAGACTCTTTTTTGCTAATCCCCCGCCAATACCATAAGTCAGACCCGCAAATACAAGAGTGCATCACTCGTACGATAGCCTCGTGCCCAGTCTGAACGCGTGAATCGGCACGTTCTTCCAGCCTAATGTCACCAGCCCCATAGTATATTCCTACTTTCACAACTACCTATTATACGCGAGGGTTATCAGAAAATGAACGGGTCGGTTTTCGCGCAGCCTATGATATAGCTACGAGGGTATCCTTACAGGTAACTTCCACCGGTTTTTTCTTTTGCCATTTCTACAGCTTTAAGTGCTTGGTATAGCTCGCCGTTTGTTACGGGGCCTGGCTTTTCTCCGGTCTGTATTTTCTGAACGGCCTTATCTGTCAGGGCTTTGCGGATAGCAGTCTCTAGGTCTGCACCGCTCAAGCCTTCCGAAGCTTGCGCAAGAGTATCTATTTGGATAGCAGGGTCAAAGAGTGCAGCCATATCACCGATAGAAGACCGGTCAGTAAATTTCAAAAATAACTTTTCGATAATGTCATGTCGAGCCTCAATATCTGGTAGGCTGATTTCTAGCTGTTCAGAGAAACGGCTTGTATTATTAGTGAGTGCAGGGTCAAGCGCGCCAGGGACATTGGTCGCGCCAATAATAATACATCCCGGACGGTCAACATTCATGCCTTGTAACAGCTCAGTAGTCACGTTCTTGTCGATTCCCGATGCGCCCATAGCATCGCGGGCGGGCGCCAAGGACTCCATTTCGTCAAAGAAAAGCACCACTTGCTCACCTTCGGCTACCAGCTCGTCTGCCAGTTGGAAAACACCGCGTATATTCCGTTCTGTTTCGCCATGAAACGCGTTCTTAATGGTACTAGCTTTTACGTTTAGCACTACAGCATCGATTTCACGGGCAAAAGCTCTTATGAGGGTGGACTTGCCCACGCCTGGAGGGCCTTGTAGCAACATGCCACGCGGAGGAGCCACGCCATATTCTTTAAATACTTCTGGGTGGGCAAAGCCAAGTGCGGCTTTTCGGAGCCGGGCAATATCATTGTCAAGCCCGCCTATGTATTTAAAGTCGTCTTCACTTGGATCAACCAGCAGCTCTTGCCGAAGGATTGCTAGGCGTTCAGGGTTAACGGGGTCTTGGCTGGCTCCTGCTTCCCCGGACGTGCCATACTCTACGCGAAGCGTGGTGGGTGGCAGTTGCTGGCGGAAGAAATCGGCGTAAGCCTCTGTAATCGGCGGCAAGCACTCTTGAAGTGCTTTGAGTTCCCGCTCCAGCTGCCGCGGTGTCGCGGGTACTCTGCCGAAACGATTGTAAGAATTGCCTCCCCCGTTTACCGATAACCTTAATTCGCCCGCTTGGCTAACACATATAGTTATATTATCGTCCAGGCGTATGGCAATTTCATTGCCATCTTTGCTGGCTGTGGTGCCGTCGGGGTAGAGACCGGTGATACGGTCAACCATATGCTGTTTTAGCATATTCTTTGCAGGAGTAGAAGTATCGATCCTGCGGCCTGCGGTGGTATAGGCGGGAACCCCAGGAATATCGAACGCATCGTGGTGTCGCGATACGGTTCCATAAATAAGGCTATTTTGTCCGTCTTGGCCTTGACGAAAATTAACTGCTATGGCAGAAATGGCTGGGTGCAGAGCCGAAGGTATAGATTCCGTGAAAGCGACTGTGGCAACGCTGCTACCCTCTTGGGGGGTTGCCTCCCGAAACCAATTAACCGCTGCTGCGGGGTTAGGAACCTCAACTTGCAGGCGAGAATTATCATCGTATTCTGGTGATCCTGACCCAAACCCACCAAATGCTTCGCGGACGTATGCGCTGCCGTCTATATCTGGTTTGGTGTGAACGCTGCTCCCTGTTAGGTATTCATCGAGACCTCCAACGGCTAGCTTAGCTATAATGGGGTACCCGCCTATGCCTGGTTCTTCCACAAGGTTGGCAATACCAAGTCCGCCTATTTTGTCAGGAGAAAACGCGGAAAATAAAGATTCTGCAGGGGTGGGTTCTATTTCTGGTTCTGTTGGTGGGACGGTATGCGGTGGCCGCGCGGTTATACCTTCACGGTCTGGCTCGTGTGATCCGCCAAGCCGCAGTTTATCTGAGCCGTCTGGGGGGGGGGCAGAAGTAGACATAGTCTCCATTATAACATGTTTATAAAAAACATGCAAGCACCTTTTATGCTTTGTATCGTTTTAAGCGGGCACAGCCTAAGCGGAGCGTTTGCGGAACATCCATACTGCTAGTGGTGCAGATACAGCGACGATGCCAACACACCATACGACAGATAGCCAGCCCGAGCTGTCGAGCGGTGTTCCAACCAACAACGAGCGCATGGTATCAATGACATGCGTAAGCGGTTGGTTCTCGGCAAAGGCGCGAAGTGCACGCGGCATGGTAGCGGTCGGTACGAATGCACTGGAGATAAACGTCAGCGGGAAAATGAGGACAAACCCGACCCACTGGGCAGCCTCCAGGCTTTTGACAAGGAGTCCCAAGATAGCAGAAAGCCAGGAAATCGCCAGAGTTAATAGCATGGCTAGCCCAAAGACCGATGCCCATTCTCCAATGCTGGCACTTGGTCGAAAGCCTACCAAAAATCCGACTAGCACGATGATGATACCGGATATAATGTTGCGGACCATATCAGCGATGATATGGCCTACTAGCAGTGCGCTACTGGCCATGGGGAGCGATCGAAAGCGGTCTACGATGCCTTCTTTCATGTCTACAGCCAAGTTTATAGTGGTGTAGTTAGCGCCGAATGCCAGGGTTTGAACCAAGATGCCGGCAAATAGGTAATTCACGTATGTTACGTCACCGGTGTCGATAGCACCACCGAGAACATAACGATTTAACAGCATAAACATGATGGGAAACATAATTAGCGACATGACTTGGTCGAGGCTGCGGATAATGTGAGTGATACTGCGCTTGGTCATGAGCCACGCGTCGTTAATTAACCAATACGGTGAGAGAGATTTTGGCTTCATGCTTGCTCCTTCTTTTCTGTGGCTTTTGTGCCGTGACCGGTTAATGACAGAAAGACGTCGTCAAGAGTCGGCTGGTGGAGTGAAATGTTGGCGACGTCAACGCCTTTTTTCTCTAGCTGTTGCAGAGTTTTGCGCAGTTCACTGACGCCGTCTTTTGCGGCAATACTGATACTGCGTGTCTCGGCGTCGTGCTGCAGCTTTTTATTATCAACTGCTTTGACAGCTTGTTCAAAGTCACTTTTTTTGTCGATTGTTAGCTCAATCCGTTCAGAGCCGACTTTGGCTTTCAACTGCTTGGCTGTGCCCTCGGCTATAACTTTACCGTGGTCAATTACTACGATATTATCGGCTAGCTGGTCGGCCTCTTCCATGTATTGTGTGGTCAGGAGAATCGTCGTACCGGCTTGAGCCATCTCTTTGATGATATTCCACATAGTGAGACGGCTGCGCGGATCAAGCCCGGTGGTGGGCTCGTCCAGAAAAATAACAGGCGGGTTGGCAATAAGGCTCATAGCCAGGTCGAGCCGACGCCGCATGCCACCAGAGTATGTCTTGACCGGACGGGTGGAAGCATCGACGAGGTCAAACCGTTCTAAAAGTTCATCGGCGCGGGTGGTGGCATCGAGCTTGCTCATACGGTACAACCGGCCGATCATGTACAAATTTTCTTTGCCAGTGAGGTATTCATCTACGGCAGCGTATTGTCCGGTCAGGCCTATGCTGGAACGTACCCCGCTGGAGTCTTTGACGATATCATGGCCAGCAATAGAGGCGCGGCCGCCATCTGACGGCAACAGCGTGCTAAGGATTTTGACAATAGTTGTTTTGCCAGCTCCGTTGGGGCCAAGCAGCGCTAGTACAGTGCCGTGCTTAACACTAAAGCTAACCCCTTTCAGTACCTTAAGGTTTTTGTAGGCTTTTTTTAGCCCTTTTACCTCAATGGCATACGCAGTTTGTTTTGCCATGTATTTCTCCTCTAAGTTATTGGATTCCTCAATTTTAACCTTAAAGTCTTAGAACAGTCAAACAGATTACTCCCTGGCCTAGAATCTGTTATGTCAACCTGGTTGACAAATCATAGATAACTAATTATAGTAAAGCTCGATTTAAGACGAATAGGACAAGGAACAAGTATGGGAGATCCAGGAAAAGCGGTAGAACTAAGGGGTGAGGAGCAAAGCGCTGCGCTAGAAGTTGTACGGGGTGCAGGACTGGAGCCTGAAGACCAGGCGCTTGCAGTTGAGTTATATTCAGACGCGATTCGTCGGGGGGGGGGCATAGCAGTCCATCCTCTACTAGTAGTAGAGACGGTCGTTCGCCACGAAGATGCTGATAGTGCCCGGGTGGCCATGCGTTTATCAACCACACTAGCGGTAGCGGGTGAAGTGCCTATTGACGGGCATCTAACAGAAGAAGCTGACACAATCGACGCATTAACTGAAGTGCTTCAACTGCGGGGGCTCTCAAATGCCGATATACGTGAGTTGGCAGAAGTTATGGGTATAGACGTAGATTTGGGGGGTCTTCATGCGCTACGAGTAGTTCTAGAAAGGCTCGAAGATATCGAAACGAACGAGCTAGCTGGACTACGTGAGGCAGTAGTCTCTGAAGATGTTGAGGCGGAAGCAGAAGAAGCAGCTCAACGTGAAGCTGCTGATAGAGACCATACCCGTCATGTTCAAGAAGAAGTAAGAGAGGAACTGCAAGACGCAGTCCATGCTGGCACTGATGAGGATGCTCCAGCCTATACAATCAGTCCGGAAGAAGTAGCTTTCCTCAAGAAAATTGAGGAGCTGGTTGAGGGCTATGAGCTGAGTGGAGCTGATTTGGAAGATATTGCGCAGGTTTGGGATATCGATATCGCCGATGGTGGTGAGGTTGCTTTGAGGGAGTTGGCTGAACGCCTAGAGGCTGCAGACGAAGGGGAGCTAGAAGAAATCGCTCACCGAAGCAACGCTGCGTACGCCGAGATGCCCGCTAAAGATTTAGTTGCTGCGTATCAGCAAGTGTTTGCAGAAGAAGATGAAGAAAAAGATGAGTGGGCTGCATGGGCAGAAGGCGTTGATAGACAAGATGCCGAAGAACGTACCGTGGCAGATGAATCGGGCGAAGAGTTCGTAGTGTAATCGAGCTGAGACAATGGTATATGCCGTAGGAACTGATCATGAATTTGGCGAGCTTGTGCCACGTGGGCCAGAAGCAGAGTTTTGGCAGCTTGGAATAAGTCCCGAGATGCTTGGGAGCCTCGCGTCTGAAGATGCGCGTATGGTGGTGAGTTCTATTCTGAGGTCGTTAGAGCGTGTACTGCATCCCGATCCGGATGGAACTGGGAGCGCGTTAACTGACATTGATGGCTGGACAATGGGTGACGTAAGCCGCATGCGTGCTGAAGTGTTAAAGATGGACGATGAAGCGTTTGCTGATTCCCTGCACCGTTATAGTGAAGGTGGGTTAGAAGAAGCGCGGCGTCGTGAGGTTTTGGAGCTGCGCGAAGCTAAAGCAACCCTCGAGACCGTAAATACCCACTTAGGGGGTACAGTGCTAGACCTACTTACAAGCACCGAGTTGGAAGCTACCCGATTCTCGGGTCATATGCTGATAGATGCTTCTGATGTTAGTCCGAATACAACTGGCTATAGCATCTACGAATCTATAGACGTCACGGTACACGACGGCGTAGTGAAAGAGGCTGTTCAATTAACACCACGCGGTATGCTCGTTAAGCAGCTCCCCGCAGAGCTGCAAGCGATAGTTCACGAGTATCGTTCTGACGTGGAAAGCCCTGCCCAGTTAGTCTATATCGGCGATGATTCACTCGACCCAGCCCAACGTGGATGGTATAGCCTCGTAACTGCCGTAGGAAGAGTCGATGCTTCTAAAAAAGAGTTGGCAGTTCGTTTTTATGACAAGTCTAATGCAGATGCGTTTGATGTCCCTGAGCTGGAACTTGCCCGCATCCTTGGATACGCCGAATTCGAAGAAGCCTACAAAGGCGTCAGTTCAGCTCATCCAAACATCAAATCCCTTATGCGTGGTGTCGCCGAGCGTATCTTGGGCTCAACTGCCCTTGTGCCTCTTTCCGAAGACGAAATACGGAGGCTGGCCAGCGGTAACGCGGTTCACGCCTATACTGAGCGACCGCAGGCAACGGCTGAACACTCGATCGTATTTTATAAACCGAAATCATCGGGTGGTCGTGGGTACTTTTATGTCACAAGGAACATACAGGCAATGGACACTACCAGCGGTTAGTACATAAGTGGTCAAGAAGAATATTAAGTTTGAAAGGAGAAGGTAATATTATGGGTGATAACGGACGAAACACAGGCGATCGGCCTCCTCGTATGTCGCGAGCCGATGAAGAGACAGCGGCTGCAGCGTGGTTGGCCGAAAACGTAGGACTTGTTGAAGGTGTCTTAGGAGATACTCCTGAAGAACTTCCAAGCGGCGATGCGCTTGAAGTGGGCGATGCCGACGCAGCACAGGAGCGAGCACAGCAAGCTGATACAGAACAGCAGGGCGATAGCCGTTGGGGATAGTATTCAGCCTTACCAAGTAGCCCTTTTTTGTATGCTGAAGCAGTGCATTTACTAGTTATATGCAGTCTAGCACAATTTAAGCTTGCATATGTGGCAAAACAGTGGTATAGTCCACCGTTATGTTATCGTATACATCTATTGAGGTGAGCGCCCAAGCGGTTCCGCTCGCCGACGAAAAACTTCCTGATACTCTTGCGCCCAGCGAGCCACTTCATGCGCTGGCTGATATTGCCCCTCCTCTCCCAGGCTGGGTGAACTTAGACGCTGTGCGCTATACTATCTCTAACGACGAAGCAGCCTCTAACGACGGTGTAGCGCCGTATTTTGTCCAGATAGGGGTGCGCGAGCACACCGCAGAATACCGTGATGCGACAAATCGTGTGGCTGTCGTAATAGGAGAAAGCTCCTTGACCGCTGCATTGCCTTTCATGCCCGAAGAAACCATCATACTGCTCGACCGATCTCCTGAAATGTGTGCGTTTATGGCTAAATATGTAGCTAGTCTGCGTGAGGCTGAGACGGTGTCCGAATGGTATACGCTGATGGGGCTTGACGAGGCGCTAGCCGGAGGTGGCACCAAGGCTGAGCAAATCGTACTTCGGAGAATCGAAGACCAAGTACGTGACTGGGAGCTCTCTGGCCGCTCCCACCCTATGGGAGGGGGCGATGCTGAATATACTGCCGCTCATAAAGCTGCCCGCCAAAAAGCTATCATCCCATGGGTTGGGGATATAACCAATACATGGGACATGCAGCTCCTAGGCGCTGCCTTGGACTCTTATGACGCAAATGTGACGATGTTGAACCTTACAAATGTCATGGTGGCCGATATGGCTTTTGCGGATGCTGCGTCATACGCGGAAAGGCTCCGTCCGCTCCCAATTACACCGCATGCGCCTATCCTAACGACTTCTACGGCACAAAAGGGGAGGTTCCGCCACAGCATTGTTGTCGAGGCGACCGGGCCTTTCTTTGGTCTTGATAACCTGGCCGAGCATGGTGGAGGCGTGGATGCGTGGATCTCCTCTGGAGGAGCGGCTGCCGATCGGCAGTATGCATCGGAGATGTCACCGACCCGTCACTCGGACGGATATGCTGATGTGGGCGGTGTTGCCGTGGGAGGGCATTTTGACATAGATGAAATCCTCAATATGTTGGTTAGTGGTAGGCCAGTGGTGATAGGTCTCGATGTGATTGCTCCTGATAACAGAGGCTTTCCTCCGTTAGTCTGCGCTGATGAGCCGCCTCGTTCGCTTTCTTCTGTTCTTCGTTCTATTCTTCGTAATCGTGATAGGTAAATATAGATATGCCGGGATTTGTAGATGGTGAAATTGCAGTAGAGCCTCTAGTCGCCGATGATATTCCTGATTTGGCGCGGTTTGCTGTGAGCGCTTATATCGATACCTATGGCTGGGATCTTTCAGCATATGAAGTCACGGCTCAGGAGTTGGAGTATGCACCTCAGCTTGTAGAAGCCAGCGCTGTCGACACTATCCTGGTGGCGAGGATCGGTGAACGGATTGTTGGCTATTCTCAGGCTGGTGCCGGTGAAATTGGAATGCCACCCGAGGTTAAAGAGCTCCGCAAGCTATATGTAGCCAAGGATATGCATGGCGCGGGAGTAGGTCCGGTACTTATGGAAGCTGCCTTGGCCAGTCCTCCTTTGGCTGATGCCCGAGCAGTCTATTTGTGGGTTTGGGGAGAAAACCTACGCGCCATAAGGTTTTACGCCAAAAACGCTTTCTATCCGAATAATATACGAGCCTATACAAAAGATGATGGAACCGGTACGTATGACCTGCGAATGGTCAGAAACAATACTCGTGCTCCTGAAACAATCCCAGGGCAATAATTACTACGCTTCGTCTTGATCTTTTCTTCGCTTGAGTAAGAAGTATAGAACGAGGAGGCCGAGGGGAATGAGCAGCCACCATAACCACCCAAGTTTGGTGCCACCAGCCGTAGCTGCGGCTATGTTGCCTACATTGCTGTTCGTGCCTAAGATATTTCCTTCTTCG
>CAZHPF010000005.1:0-23978 GCA_964534095.1 uncultured Candidatus Saccharibacteria bacterium | reverse complement strand
TTGGAGAGGACTCCGTCGACTACCCGGAGATATAAAATAACTCCGCGATAATCATCATAATAACTGTCAAAAATCAGTGCCCGCAGTGGCTCTTCAGCCTTGCCCGCCGGCGGCGGTACATCGGTGATAACCTGGTCTAACACTGCTTCAACGCCCTGTCCTGTTTTAGCACTAATATGCAGGATGTCTTCGGGGCTACAGCCCAACAAACTTACGATTTCGGCCGTCACTCTCGGAATGTCTGCCGCCGGAAGGTCAATTTTGTTGAGCACTGGGATAATCTTGAGGTCGGCCGCAATAGCCAGATATACATTGGCGAGCGTTTGCGCTTGGATACCCTGGCTGGCGTCTACTACCAATATTGCTCCTTCGCACGCCTCCAGCGAACGGGAGACCTCATAACTAAAATCAACATGCCCGGGAGTATCAATTAAATTTAATTGGGTATCCTTGTAGTTCATTCGAACTGGTGCCAGCTTAATGGTTATGCCCTTTTCACGTTCCAAATCCATTTTATCTAAAAGCTGTGCTTTCATATCCCGGTGTTTCACTGTACCGGTTAGCTCCAACAAGCGATCAGCCAACGTCGATTTGCCATGATCAATATGGGCGATGATACAAAAGTTTCGGATAGCTGCTTGTGCCATAGATGTACAGTGTACCACCTCTGTAAGTACATTGACAAATTATGATGACGGTGCTATAATAGTATGCACGAGTCCCGACTAAGAACCATCTGCAAATCCCGTCGCCACCTCCTATCTCAGACCGGAGAGAAACCCTGGGTCAGGAAGTGATCATGCTGCTCATCTGGCAGCCCAGGTAACTGTCGAAGTAGATCCTGTAGTGGCGGCGACATTGGGTGGATACCTCGAAGTGATGATACACTTCGGGCTCTCACTGAGCCTGCTCCTGATGCCCAAAGAATCTCAGGGTAATTTAAATGTAAGCTATCCGATAGTTGCTAGAACCGAATAGGTTTAAGCACGATTTTTTTAATTTTGGCGAGAACACTATTTGCCTCTTCAAGTCCGAATAATGACGATATTGAAATATGGATTGAAAGAGTGACTAGCGAAATAACGGCTAGTTTTGTGCCCAACGTTACCACTCCTCTGTCTTCCGCCTGAAGCGGCAATAAGCCAACCATAATAAAAGTTGCAACTGTCGTAAATCCAGTAACCGAGATAATTCTAGTCAACCCGCCCCAGAACTGCATGTTAAATAACCGCCTATCTCGCTTCAGCATAATACAGAATAATGCGACTACTTCGACGGCGGCCACAATGGATTGGGCAAGCGCCAGCCCTGCCAGCCCATACATTGACGGACGGCTTAGTACGATGGCAAGCGCAATGTTTAACGCGATGGCAAATAGCGACACGAATAAAGGCGTTTTTGTATCTTTCTTGGCGTAAAACCAACGCGAGATAATTGCGTAGATAGTGCGGAAAAATATTGCGACCGAGAAGTACCCAAAAATCAACGCAATTTCGCTGGCATCTTTGGCGAAAATCATACGCGCCAAATATCCCCGAGCGAAGTAACACACTACTACTACCGGCGCAGTAATCCATATGAGCGCCCGGAGAATTTGGAGAAAGTCTTTGTTAAATAGGTCGGGTCGGTTTTGCGCCAAGCGCGCACTGAGCTTAGGAAAAGCCGCGGTAGCAATTGTGGTACCAAGTACTAACGTAGGAGTAGTATGCAGGACATAAGCGTTTTCATAAAAACTAACCGACCCCACACCAAGCCCCGTGGCAATATTGGTTTCAACGATACTGTTGATTGAGTCAACTCCCTGGTCAACCGAGCGTGGCGGTAGTTGCCGCAAAATTTGCTTAAAATCCCTGTTGCGCCACATGATAGTAGGCCGCCAATGAAAGTTCGCGTCAATTAGTCCCAGGCAAGATATAAGCAACTGCAAGGCTGCGCCAATCAACGCGCCTAGACCTAGACCAACTAGTCCGATGTTATTACGAAATATCAATACACTCGCAATGATGGCTGAGTTATAAAAGATTGGGCCAACCGCAAAAAAGAAAAACCGTCCAAACGTTTGTTGTGCACTGGTTAGCACACCCGAAATAGCAAACAGCAGCGGGTTAAAGGCGATAAGGCGCATAATCAACACCGCGTTATTGAGTTGCTCTGGCGGCAAGTTAGGCGCTACGATATGGTGCACTAACGGCCTGGCAAAGACAAACATAATCACCCCGACCACAAACATGATAATGGCCAGCAGATTCATAAGGCTACCTGTTAATTCCCATACGCCCTTGCGGTCGCCTCGTTCCAAGCGCTCCGACAAAATAGGGATAAACGCTACGCCAAGCGCTCCAGCAGCAAAGGTGAAAAAGAAAAAGTCTGGAATCTTAAACGCCGCAAAATACGCATCGGTGCTCTGCGGCCCAAATGCCGAAAAGTTAGCGTTGACCATTTTGTAACGCAAAAACCCTAGCAGCTGCCCTATGAGAGATACCACAATTAACAGGGCGGCCGCATTGGTAACCCCAATCTTTTTGTTTGCACGTTGCAACAGCCTGTTCATATGTCACAAAGTATAGAGAAGTTTTGGGAGCGAAGCTAGGCCAATATTAAGAAATACGAGCAGTTATTTGACGATAATTACTTCATATGTTAAAATTTAAAAATTATGGCTTCCGGCGAAGGTGTCCCAGAACTTAGCGGTGTTCAAATGTTTGAGCAAATTGGTCTGATTGATAAGGAATTAACTGACTTCAGACTGTCGTCAGGTGCTCATTATCTCCTTTCGCAATACCGGAAGGAACTAGTCCAGCGCTTTGAGACTGCCGCAGAGTATGCCGGTTCGCTCCTTGAAGAATCTGTAGATACCGAAAATCTTACCCCCGTGGAAGCAAGAATAGCCGCTACCCGCCAAGCCCTAGCAGAGCGTTACTCTACTACTGAACGCCAACTTGCCCCCGAAGACTTTACACTGGTTACACACATCCGTGAAGGAGACGATGGCAGCAAAGTAGAAGTCAGTACGGTAGTGCTTGGAGCTGCCAATGGCTTAGATCTTGGCGACCCAGCCCGTAGCCATAATGCCGTGATGGCTGATGATGAGCAACACACTCTTACTATTGAAGGCGAACAGGTTGACACCCGAACCGGCAGCACCGCTGGCGCCTACCGGGCTCTTGTCCAGCACGCAATAGATAATGAGCTACCTCTCCCCGACAGTACGGATACCAAAGATGACGGTATCTGGACTGCTACGCTTCTGACTGGCGAACCCGCTACAGAGGCCTCGGACGCGTTGTCTGGTGTCGTCTACGTGGGTCAGGCGCGCGTGGTCGGGATTCATCGTGACGACGGCTACCGTAGCGTGCGGTTCCGTCCCGCAGTGGTCGTGGCTGAAACGCCAGTCGAAGCAACCGCTTAGCATAGGCTGGCATTGACTTTTTTGTATATTTTTGTTATAGTTGTATTATGGCATCTTTACACATTGCCGGTCAAGAAAGAAGGGTAACACCAGCAGCAAGCTCCATCTTGCCAGCAGGCGTAGAGAATCTGCGTCCCGATTTATCGGGAGTACCACCTGAGCTTACGGTTGAATACCTTGAACGGTATGCTGAGGGCATGCTGATTGGCAATATAGTGGCGACCCATCTACTAGAAGAAGACCACGCCGCAAAAATAGCCCAAGCCAAAGAGCAGCAATATTTTGACAGCAAGACGGGTCTCTTAAACTCTATTGGGCTGGAGCGGGCATACGACAAGCTGGTAGAGGACGGCACAAGCGAGCCGGCCGCTTTAGCATTTATAGATATTGATGGGTTCGGGGATCTTAATACTGCCCATGGGCACATGGGCGTTGACCAATTATTAGTTGTTACTAGCCAGCTTATGGCACTTTCGCTACGTGAGAGTGATGTTGTGGGGCGGCAAGGCGGCGATGAGTTTGTCGCACTTCTCCAAAAGGCCGATTTGGAGCAAGCAGTTGAAGCACTAGCCCGCATGGCCAATACGGTTCGGTCTATACGCCGCTCCGATAGCGTTGAGCTGGCACGCGATTTGACGCTTAGTATAGGGGTGGTTCCAATTGATCCTACAAAATCTTATGAAGAAACAGCCACCGAAGCTAATGCTCTCATGCGCCAGGCAAAAGAACAGGGGCGTGACCAAATTATTGCTCCTGAAGCTACAGCGGCAGCTTAAGTTTTAGTATAACTCTGCAGCCTTGGGAAGCTTAGCATCTTTCAAGACAGTAATGACCTCTTCGGCTTCGACAGTTTCTTTTTTGAGTAAGACATCTTTGAGTGCTTTGAGGTGAGTGAGATTGGCCTTTATAACAAGTCGGGCACGGTTCGCGGCTTCGGTGATGAGCGCCTCTACTTCTTCGTCGATCACTTTGGCCGTATCGTCGCTGTAAAGCTTTTCGTGCACCATCCGGTCAAGCATCATGCCTTCGTCGACGTGGAATACCTGATTGCGCAGCTTGCCCTTGCCCATACCCTGTTTCATAATCATTTCGCGAGCCAGCTCAGCCGCGCTTGGCAAATCAGAGCCAGCTCCTGTGGTCACGTGGTCGGGGCCATAGATAACCTCCTCTGCAATACGCCCCCCCAACATGCGTGCCAGTACATCTTTGTATTCGACAATACTATGGTAACTCTTGTCCTCGGGCGGGATAGACCAGGTTACACCACCAGTGTTACCGCGCTGGATGATCGTAACCTTATGTATAGGGTCACTATCTGGCAAAATATGGCCGACAATGGCATGGCCAGCCTCGTGATAGGCAGAGAGTTCCTTTTCTTTATCAGACATAATCTTACTCTTGCGCTCAGGGCCGATAGCGACTTTTTCGAACGCTTCTGTAACATCAGCGCCTGAAATAGTCTTGCGGTTGTGACGCGCCGCGATGATAGCAGATTCGTTGGCAATATTTTCCAGATCAGCACCAGAGGAACCGGCCGATTTAGCGGCAAGTGCATCAAGGTCTACACCGTCCGTCAATGGTTTTTTGGTAAAGTGAACTTTTAGTATGGCCAGGCGGGCTTTGCGGTCAGGTAAATCGATAGTGACGCGGCGGTCAAACCGGCCCGGGCGCAAAAGCGCCGGGTCAAGTACGTCTGAACGGTTAGTGGCAGCCAGCACAATGACGTTTTGTCCTTGCTCAAAGCCATCCATTTCTACTAAAATCTGGTTAAGGGTTTGCTCGCGTTCATCGTGTCCGCCACCCATGCCGCTGCCGCGACGACGGCCAACCGCGTCAATTTCGTCTACGAAGATAATACAGGGGGCGTTCTTTTTAGCCTTGGCAAACAAGTCGCGTACGCGTGACGCGCCAACACCCACGAACATTTCAACAAACTCCGAACCACTAATCGAGAAAAATGGCACGCTGGCTTCACCGGCTACGGCTCTTGCTAGCAAGGTTTTACCGGTACCAGGAGGGCCGGCCAGCAGCACCCCTTTAGGGATTTTAGCGCCGACGCTCTCGAACTTTTTGGGGTGCTTCAAAAAGTCGACAATCTCGCTCAGGTCTTGCTTGGCTTCTTCGCTACCGGCGACGTTAGCAAAGGTAACCTTATCCTTTTCATTACCGTACAGCCGGGCGCGGGATTTGCCAAAGCTCATAGCTTGGTTGCCTTGCCCTTGGGCACTTCGGAGCATGATAAATAATAACGCGCCAATCAAGATGACTGGCAATAACGAAATACCCAAATTTGCCCACATATCACCGCTCGTGTCTTCTTTGTCTACGGTAACAGATACATCTTTATTAGTAAGGCCTTGTTCATAAATACTGCTACCCGATTCTTTGCGCGAGGTGAAGCTAGAGTCTTTGTCATCCTTGTTTTTGTATACTTTGATTTCGTCACCAGAGATGGTGAGCTTGGCGATTTGGCCTTCGTTTGCTTGCTTAACAACTTCGCTAAAGGGCAACGTATCCGGTTTTGGCGGCTGGTTGGAACCACCCCATATAGCAAGACCCACTAAAATTAACAGAATAATAAATGCAATGTTTTTGAGCGGATTGTTGTTGCCGCGCTTGCCGCGTATGGTTGGCTTGAATGGTTTTTTATCCATGTTCGTATGTATTATACAGTAGATAATTTCATTTGCTAGCGCTCATGGCGCACGAGTGCCAAAGTCTTTGGCAGTATAATGAGCTGCCACTGTTTGTCTACTGGAAACGATTGTCGCAGCCTGCCGGTTTTCATAGCTACAACCATACGTTCGATTGTACCTCTATCAAGATTCTGTACGTCGTGGGCGCGCAACCAGGCGTGGGTGACTTCTCGCGCCACATCGTGGGGCAAACCAATAAACCAGTGCTTATCTATTTCGTCTTTGTGAGGCTGCAAATGCAGGAGACCCGCAACCTGGCTATCTAATGTATCGTTAACCGTTCGCATACCTGTCAGTAAAATAGCCAATTGAGCTCGTTTACCCGACGGGAACCGAGAGAGTAAGTTGTGCCGGATATAGTTACGCAGGTACTTCGTGTCTGTGTTTGTGGAGTCTTCGTGCCACGTAAGGCCATTATGTTTAGCATACTCTTTGATCCGTTGTTTACTGATATGCAGGAGCGGCCGTTGAATTCCTGCTGTATTTTTTAGGGCTGTCATGCCTCGTCGGCCTGTACCGCGAAGGAGGTTGTGGATAGCGGTTTCGAGCGCATCGTCTTCGTGGTGTGCGGTAATAATGCCCTGGGCACCAGTTGAGCGCCGAACCTTTTCCAGGAATTCGTAGCGTAGCTTGCGGGCGTTTGCTTCGCTGGCGTTTGACCCTAAGCTCACCTGTTCATACACAAACGGCAACTCGTAGCGGCTAGCTAACTGTTGCACAAACCGTCTGTCATTAGCCGAATCCGGCCTTACGCCGTGGTCAAAATGCGCCACGATGAGTTTGAATGGTTGTTGCATACGGGGAACCTGTTTATGAAGCAAGTCGAGCAGTACAACACTGTCCACCCCGCCCGACACGGCAACGACCCATACTCCTGGCTCCACCCGAATATTCATACTTATAGTTTAACGTACTCTTGCCAATGACGCGGCACAATTGCAGCACCAGTATTTGCCAAACACCTGAGCAGCATATAGCTTGTTTCGGCATTGGTCAGGATGGGTATATGGCTATCGACGGCCAGCCGCCGGATAATGTACTCATCATTATCTTCGTGTTTCGTAGGAACGCATACCATGAGCGACACCAGGTCATTGTTTATAGCAGATACAACGCTGGGGCTGCGGCGCTCGTGGATTTTATGCAGTCGTTTCGTGGCAATACCTTCCGCCCGTAAATAGCGATGTGTCCCGGGAGTTGTGTATACTGCCCAGCCTTGGGTACAAAGCATACTGATTACATCAACGAACTTTTCTTTGTAGCTATCTGGCAGACTCAGCAGTAACGACTTTTGTTGCACATGTTGTTCGGTAGCTAACCATGACAGCAAAAAGGCTTCCTCTTCGGTTTCGCCAATACAGGCCACCTCGCCAGTCGAAGCCATTTCAACGCTTGCTACCGGATCGGCACCTTTTATACGGTTATAGGAAAACTGCGGGCTTTTGACGGCCACATGGTCTATGTCCATCGTGTTATAGGTATCCGACATGTGGTGACCCAACATTGCTTTGATGGCAATGTCTATAAAGTTAACTCCGGAAGCTTTGGACACAAACGGGAATGAACGGGACGCCCTGACATTACATTCAATCACCTTTAGCTCGTTGTCTTTAGCGATAAACTGGATATTGAAAGGGCCGGTGATTGCGAGGCTGGCTACGATTTGCCTGGTAATCTTTTTGGCACGCCGCACCGTCTCCAGGTAAAGACGTTGCGCCGGAAATACGACCGTAGCGTCGCCCGAATGCACACCGGCGTTTTCAATATGTTCGGACAGCGCCCAAGCCAATACTTCACCCTTTTGAGCTACTCCGTCTATTTCCAGTTCTTTGGCGCCTGTGATGAACTTTGACACCACCGTAGGGTGGTCGGCCGACAACGTGACAGCTTGTGCCAAGTAAGTTTTCAGGTCGGCATCGTTATTTACCACATTCATAGCCCCTCCGGAGAGCACATAAGAAGGGCGTACCAGCACAGGGTAACCTACTTTGCGTGCAAACTTTTTGGCCTCATTCAAACTCTTGGCATGTACCCACTCCGGCTGGTCAATCTGTTTGGCATTCAAAAGTGATGAGAACACCTGTCGGTTCTCTGCTCTATCAATATTGGCTGCCGACGTTCCCAGTATGGTATAGCCAGCTTGCGCAAGCGGCTCGGCCAGGTTATTTGCTATCTGGCCACCGACCGAAACCACGATACTATGCTGTCGCTCTATTTCGGCAATATCCAAAAGACGCTCCAGGCTTAGCTCTTCAAAATACAGCCTGTCAGACAAATCAAAGTCGGTAGAAACTGTTTCGGGGTTAGAGTTGACCATGATGGTTTTCCAGCCATGCTTTTGCAGTGTTTTGCCGGTGTTAACGGCACACCAGTCAAACTCCACAGACGAACCTATGCAGTAAGACCCCGATCCGATAATCAGCATAGCTTTTTTACCAAGTCCGGTAACGTCGTGTTGGTCGGCATGATAGGTAAGGTATAGATAGTTCGTAGTGGTCTCGAACTCACCGGCCAATGTGTCGATTTGTTTTACCACTGGCGTAATACCGGCTCTTTTCCGCCACGAGCGTACTTGTTTGGCCGTACGGTCTGTCAGTTTAGCAATAGTATTATCCGAAAAACCCAGCTGTTTGGATTGTCGTAGTTGGGCTGCGTTTAAGGGCTGAGCGGCAAGGTCTTTGCTTTGCCCGCAAATAGCGGCAAGGTGGCTCAAGAACCATTCGTTGATGCCGGACAATGTATGGATCTGGGCAATGGGTACTCCTGCCCCTATGGCATGCGCGATAGCGAACAGCCGTCTATCGGTAGGGTGCTGTATTTCGTCTAATGCGTCGTGAAAATCAAACGGATGGTCGGTTACTCCCTCTGCACCGATATTTAACATCCGAACGGCTTTTTGGAGAGCTTCCGGGAACGACCGGCCAAGCGCCATCACTTCACCGACGCTTTTCATCTCCGAACCAATATGATGATCGCTTGATTTTAATTTATTAAGATCCCAGCGCGGCATTTTAACAGCCAGATAATCAAGCGCAGGTTCAAAAAAGGCCGAAGTGCTACCTGTCACGACATTTTGCAGTTCATGGAGGTTGTAGCCTAATGCTAGTTTGGCCGCGACATACGCCAGCGGATAGCCGGTGGCCTTGGAAGCCAGCGCACTGGAACGGCTCAATCGAGCGTTCACTTCGATGACACGGTATTCACCGCTACTGGGATGAAGCGCATACTGGATGTTGCATTCGCCGATTACACCAAGATGGCGGATAGTGCGGATGGCTACTTCGCGTAAGTTGTGGTATTCCCGATTAGTCAACGTCTGCGAGGGCGCCACTACAATGCTCTCACCAGTATGTACTCCCATAGGGTCAAAGTTTTCCATATTGCAGACAGTGATGGTGTTGTCATCAGCATCCCGGACAACTTCATACTCGACTTCTTTCCAGCCAGCCAGGTATTCTTCGATAAGCACTTGGTCTACCGCCCGTAAGACTTCCCGGGTTTTTTGTTTGAGTTCCGTACGGTTATTGACTTTGCCTGATCCCAAACCGCCCAGACTGTACCCGGAGCGCATCATCACCGGGTAGCCCAGCTTCTTTGCAATACGCAAGGCTTCGTCAACCGTATACGCCGCCTGGCTTTTAGCTGTATGGACGTGTATCTGGTCTAGCGCCTGTTTGAACAGCTCGCGGTCTTCAGTAGTTTTAATGGTACTGACAGGTGTACCAAGTATGGCTATACCCAACCGTGACAATATGCCGCTATCATGCAGCGCCAGACCTAGATTGAGGGCTGTTTGGCCGCCAAAACTGAGCAGTATGCTGTCGGGCTTTTCCCTTTCTAAAATACGACTGACTGTTTGGAGTTCCAGCGGCTGAAAGTAGACACGGTCAGCCATATCTTTGTCGGTCTGAACCGTAGCGATGTTAGGATTAACGAGCACGACATATATGCCCTCTTCTTTGAGCGCCTTGATAGCCTGGGAACCTGAATAATCGAATTCCCCAGCCTGGCCGATGCGTAAGCCTCCCGAACCAAGTAGAACCACTTTTCTAACATCTAGTTCTTTTTTATTCATAATAATGCGCGAAACCTTTCAAACATATTAGTAGTATCGGTGGGGCCGGGGGCGGCCTCAGGGTGAAACTGGACAGAGAAAAACGGTTTAGTTTTGTGGGCGATGCCTTCCACGGAGTTGTCGTTGAGGTTACGATGCGTCACTTGCCAGGTTTTTGGTAGCGTAGTTTCGTCTATAGCATAGCCATGATTTTGGCTCGTAATGATTGCCTGGTTATGACTGTCGATACAAGGTTGGTTATGCCCCCGGTGCCCGAACGGCAGCTTATACGTCTTGGCACCAGCCGCTAACCCCATAAGCTGGCTGCCCAGACAGATGCCGAATACCGGTTTATTACTGCGTAGACAAGCTTTGAGCGTTGCAATCACTTCAGGATAAGCCGTTGGGTCTCCGGGGCCGTTCGACACCAACACCCCGTCGTATTGTTCTTGACTGATGTCGTACCCTAAGGGCACTCGTTTGACTCGAACTGGCAGCGCCCTTAGCATGCGTATGATATTTTCTTTGGCACCGCAGTCGATTACCAGCACTGTTTTAGGGCAGTGGCCATTGTAGACTTTTGGCTTGTCTATGGTTATACGCGGCGACGTAGCAACTATAGGCTCGGCATTAGAGCGCCGCGCTGGCTGCAGTCTGCCTGCTATGGTACCGCGTGTACGTAAATATTTGGTGAGCGCCCGGGTATCAATTCCTGAAATCCAAGGAATGTGCTGTTCATCCAACCATGTAGCGAACGACTGCTTAGCATGGGCTGGCAGTGACCCGTCGTATAGCCCACTCACCACTACGCCGGTGGCATGGATTTTTGTTGACTCCCACGTTTCTGGCGAGGGTACTCCATAGTTGCCAATCAAGGGATACGTAAACACCACTATCTGCCCGGCATATGAGGGGTCGGTTAAGGTTTCGACATATCCCACCATGCCGGTATTGAAGACTACTTCACCGGTGGCTGGTTGTTGCCCTTTTGGCGATTGACCCCTGAAGTTTGTACCATCTGCGAGCTGTAGCTTGTACTTAGATAGTGTGGTCATTCTATGCTCCCTCCTTTAATTATGTGTTGCAACAGCGCCATGCGAACGTACAAACCATTACGAGCCTGGTGAAAATATGCAGCGCGATGGTCTGTATCGATAGTAGGGGGTATTTCTCCGAGTCGTGGCAATGGGTGCATGATGACAGCGTCTGACTTGAGGTGTTTGATAACATCGTTATCCAGCACTAGGCCTGGTGTGGCGCGGGATACCTCATTGGCCGGTAACCGCTCCTTTTGTATTCGCGTCATATAGATGACATCAAGCTGTGGAGCTACGTCTTGCCAGTCATCGTAAAACGTTACCGGTCGGGTGATAAGTGCTGGTGGGAGCTGCAAGGTTTCGGGGACAAAACAAGCAATCGTTACGTCGTACAGGTTTAAGAGAGTTACTAACGAATGGATGGTACGTCCGTATTTGAGATCTCCTACTAATCCAATGTGCAGGCCGTCAATCGTGCCTTTGAGTTCCCAAATAGTGAAGACGTCGAGCAGTGCCTGTGTGGGGTGTTCGCCTGCTCCATCACCGGCGTTAATAATCGGCACGTTTGTGACCGACGCTGCTCTTTCTGCGGCGCCGATTTCTGGATGGCGCAGGATGATGATATCGGCATACCCGCTGACAACCCGTATAGTATCTTCGAGAGTTTCGCCCTTTATCGCCGACGAGAACTGGCTGGCGCTTTCGGTGCTGAGCAGTTGGCCACCTAACCGAATAACGGCTGCCTCAAACGATAAACGTGTACGTGTGCTTGGTTCGTAAAAAAGAGTGGCGACAATTTTACCACTGAGCGGTCGCGGGTATTGCCAGGCAGGTAAGGTTTTGAGTAAGTGTGCGGACTCAAATAAGTCTTCCAGATCGGAACGATTGCTAAATTGTTGGGTAGAAATGACATTTTTGAATGGCATTACGCCATTCATCCGGCCTGCCCTTCACTCGGTCTTGAGCCTTTTGGTTCCGGAAAATGATCATAGGCCGAGTGGGCTCTATCAAGCAAACCTTCTACGTAGATATAGAACTTGGCGTTCAGGCTATTTCTGCGCTCTGGGCTCCTCAGATCATCCAGACCGCGATTGCAGCGTGTATTTGCTACTGCCCATCTATCGCCACCAAACCACATAGTCAGTGTTCGTTGTGCGGCAGTAATTTCTTCGTCAGTATACTTTGGGAGTTGAGAAGTTGGCTCAATTGGGGCAACCGACTCCGCGCCAGTTGCTGGTTCTACTACTGGCACTACTTCTACCGCGGTGGCCATAGAAAAACCGCCAACAGGGGCGGTTTCATGTGCGGGGGCTGGAGATGCGCCTAGTACTTCTGTGATAGCCATACTAGATTCTTAGTATAACTCACGATTTTCATATGTATGTTGTAAAGTTTGCAGACGATTAATGCTCGCACAAAAAGATTGAGATTTATACCATGTATGAGACTTTTTAGGTGTTTATTATTTCTTCTTGTAGTCTTTTATGGCTTCAACTATCTTGCTGTCGTCTTTGAGGTTTTCCCAGAAGCTTATTTCTGACTGCGAAATTTTCATTTCGTCTTCCGGACCATGAAGTTCTTCGCCAAGTTTAATCAACTGCGTGTTGTCCTGTGAAAGTTGGTTCTGGTTTTTGTCATCTTTTTGATCTTGCACCTGCAAGTAATACACATCTGTGAGCGTAACGTACTTTTTGCTTGAGCCGCTGAGTTTGCCAAAGTAGACCTGGCCGTTTGCTAAAAAGACAGCCTGGTATTGTCCGCGCTTGACACCACCATTTGCTACTTTTGTAGTGTAGAGAAAGTATGCGGCCGCGATGACGACAAGGGCTACCACAAAAACAATCACTTTTTTATACAACTTGCTTTTGCGTATAGTCTGGGCACGTTGCCTTAAGGCTGCCTGCTGTGCAGGTGTTGGCTGGTTGGTTGGCTGTTGATGTTGGGTTCCGTTCATTAAAAATACACCTCCTTGTGTTGCCTCAATTTTACCATGAGCAGCTTATTTTTCTATGGTTCGATGTAGAAAATCCTCCACACTCCGTTAGGCGGGTTTATAGCACCGCCACTACCGTTTGTAAATGTCAATCTTATGTAAGGATTGCGCCCATTTACTAAGGAGGCACTCTTTTGTGACTCATGATCATATAAACAACCGAAGCCGCCACAAACAGGACTAGTCGGCACCTTTACGCCCAGAACGACAATATCGTCATCCGGTAAGTCCCATATCGTTTCTACTGTAGCACCGTTAGCCGTACTAGGTATATCCCAGTTGATTGTAACGCCTTTAATCGAACTAAAGGCTGTACCGCCACTACCCAGTGTAATGCTTGGGGTCGAGGTATTAACGTTAAAGATCGGGGTGCCGCCAGTGTTTTCTACGCTAAAAGCACTGGCACTGTTAGTAGAGGTGTGAACTGTAACGGCGCCGATATTGCTAACACCGAACAGGGGGGTGCTGGATGAGTTTTGAACTTCAAAAATGTTAACTGATGCAGATTGGCTGGTATGCCCCTTGAAAAGACCTGCCCGGGTGTTGCTGGTGGCGCTTTGGACGGCTACGTTGGCGGCGTAAACAGTAGACGTGTCATGAATATAGTTGGCAGAACCTGATGCCGGTGCGTAGCTACAGTTATTGGAAATTGTACAAACTGCTGAACCCCCGACTGTCAGGCTATCCGCTTGTACTTCGCCGCTGACTTTTACCAACGGGCCGGACGGCGAGCTAATCTCAAAGTGATACTCGGCTACACCAGCAACGGTAGACCTCGTAGCATAGAAACGCTCATTATCAGAGCTCATAGTAGCATCCAAAACTCCGGTATTAGCAGCAGTAGCCGTGAGAGATATGCTGTCGTAGCTGGCGCTGCTGATCACCCATGGAGTGCTCAGGGTGTATTGGTAGAAAATAGGGAAAGTGGTGGCTTGCATAACATAAAGCTTTGTTCCGCTGCTATTTAGGAACATCGAGGTCGGATTGTTAGACTGGGTAGTTGTCAGGAAGCTGACAGTATCGTAGGTAGCCGTGGTAACATCCCAAGGCGTGCCTAGGGTGTACTGGTATATCCTGTCGTCAGTCGGATCAGTCATATACAGCTTGGTGCCATCCGGCTTGAAGGTGATGTTCGTCGCGGTGTCGGCCTGGGTGCTGGTGTAGACATCGTCATAGGTAGCGCTGGCTAACTCCCATGGATTGCTCAAATCATATTGGTATATTTTACCGGTGCTGGTTTCAAGCACATACATTCTGGTTCCGCTGGAATTGGAAGAAATATCAACAGGGGCACTTGTCTGGCTGGTTATATCAAAGTAGTCGGCGACCCAGTTTGCCGAACTGACATCATGCGGCGATGATACGTCATAGCCAACGGCGTAGGCATTGCTTTCGAGAGTCCATAGGTGGCTACCATCGGGGCTGAAGTTCATAGACTCTGCCGCGCCAATTATGGTACTGTTCCAGCTTGTTGCGAATGTAGCGTCATTGATATCAGGATTCAGGCTTGGCGGATCTGCGACAATTTCGAGTTTAGCACTTGGAGCAACAGTACCCATGCCGATAAAGCCAGTTGTTTTATCGGCAAATAAGATTTCCTTGCCGCTATCGTTGGTGATCCTCAAATCGTCGCCGCTTGCGGCTAATTGGATTTCGCCGCCGTTGTCATAAGCATCTTGTAGGCTGCCACTACTGGTACAGTTTCCAACTGTAGTACAAACGTCATTCCCCGCCTGCTGCAACGTACCCGTAAAGTTAGCCGTAGCGGCATTGTACAAAGCTACATTACCGCTGAGGCGCCCATCAGCTACTGTTCCAGTAGAAATGTTCGATCCGTTAAGAGCCGTAAGCCCCGATCCGTTCCCTGTAAAGGTATTAGCGCCAATGTTGATGTTGCCAAACCCAGAGGCTATTGATCCGGCAGTTAAGGCTCCTGTTCCGGTAATACCAGTATAGGAACCACTTAACCTAGCGCTGGCTATAGTACCTGTCAGGTCAGTAGCATCGAGGTTAGTTAGCAAAGCTCCCGATACGGCTGGGAGCTGGGATGAGGCGTTGAGTTGTACCAGTTGGCTGGCGCCGTTGAAGGTGTTGCCTTGAAGTGTAACCGTAGCACCGGCCGATATGGTGATGCTGCCCGCACCATTACTAATACTGATGCCTGTACCTTGCGTCAGCGTGGCCGCAGTCGGCGCACCAGTACCGTCACCGATTAATAACTGGCCGTTGGTTAATACGCCAGAGTTAGTAACAGCACTAGTGCCATTACCGAACAATATTCCACCAGCAGTATGAGTTCCTGCACCGGTACCGCCCTGGGCGACGGCTAAGGTGCCAGTGGAGATATTTGAAGCATTAAGAGCCGTAAGCCCGGAGCCGTTACCTGTGAATGTGTTGCTGCCGATATTTATACTTCCAAAGCCTGAAGCAATGGAACCAACCGTTAAGGCGCCGGTACCAGTTATACCGGTGTAAGAGCCAGAGATACGGGCACTAGCTATAGTTCCTGTCAGGTCTGTCGCATCCAAGTTGGTAAGTAAAGCTCCTGACACGGCCGGTAATTGGGAAGAAGCATTCAGTTGCACCAACTGGCTGGCACCGTTGAATGTATTTCCCTGTAGCGTAACAGTGCTATCTGCCGCAATCGTGATTGTCCCCGCTCCATTTGTCACACCTATACCAGTGCCAGCCGTTAAGGTGCCCACGGTCGGTGCCCCAGTACCATCCCCAATTAATAGCTGGCCGTTCGTCAGTACACCCGAGTTCTGTACAGCACTGGTACCATTGCCGAATAATATACCCCCGGCCGTCAGAGTAGCAGCACCGGTACCACCTTGGGCAACAGCAAGAGTGCCGCTGGAGACATTGGAGGCGTTCAGTGCTGTTAACCCGGAACCATTACCGGTAAATGTATTGCTGCCAATGTTGATGTTGCCAAACCCGGAGGCTATTGATCCGGCAGTTAGGGCTCCTGTGCCAGTAATACCTGTGTATGAGCCTGCTATACGCGCAGTGTTGACTGTGCCGGAGGAAAGATTAGAGGCACTGAGGGTTGTCAGTCCCGACCCATTGCCTGATACGGTGCCGCCAACTGTCAAATCGCCAGTAGTGGTGATTGCTCCTGCATTATCTATTGTTAACCTGTTTACGCCGTTAGTCTCTAGATTAAGCGCTTGGGCGTTATTCGTTCCAATTGTCATGGCACCGACAAATGAATTACCCCCCTGTAAGATGTCCCCTGTACCACCCACGCCAGCACAGTTACCTCCCGTAGTACAGACAGTTGAATCTACGGCAAGCGTAATACTACCCGCTCCATTCGTCACCCCTATACCTGTGCCAGCGGTAAGTGTCCCAACGGTCGGAGCGCCGGTGCCATCGCCGATTAAGAGTTGACCGTTAGTTAGTACTCCTGAGTTAGTGACAGCACTGGTGCCGTTACCAAACAATATGGCCCCAGCCGTGTGCGTAGCGGCGCCTGTACCACCCTGGGCTACGGCTAGGGTGCCAGTGGAGATGTTAGAGGCATTGAGGGTTGTCAGTCCCGATCCATTGCCAGTGAATGTATTACTACCGATATTAATATTACCAAAGCCGGAGGCTATTGATCCGGCAGTTAAGGCTCCTGTTCCAGTAATACCCGTATAGGAACCACTCAGCCGTGCGCTAGCAATAGTGCCGGTCAGGTCAGTAGCATCAAGATTAGTCAGCCCCGAACCGTCACCGGTAAACACACTAGCTCCGATGTTGATACTCCCAAAGCCGGAAGCAATACTGCCGGCCGTAAGCGCACCAGTACCAGTTATGCCTGTATAGGAACCTGCTATACGCGCAGTGTTGACTGTGCCGGAAGCTAGGTTGGTAGCGTTTAGGTTGGTGAGGTTAACACCCGACACTGCAGGCAGTTGGCTAGAGGCATTGAGCTGTACTAATTGGCTAGCACCGTTAAAGGTGTTGCCTTGCAAAGTTACTGTACTGCCAACGGCAACTGTAATACTGCCCGCTCCATTTGTAATACCAATACCTGTACCAGCCGTTAAGGTGCCGACCGTAGGAGCGCCGGTGCCATCGCCAATTAAGAGTTGACCATTGGTCAGAACTCCGGAGTTTTGGATTGCACTCGTACCGTTACCGAATAGGACACCGCCGGCAGTATGCGTAGCGGCGCCTGTACCACCCCGAGCGACACCGAGTGTACCGGTGGAGATATCACCGGCATCAAGATTTGTCAGTGCCGATCCATCACCCACAAAGCTTGTGGCAGTAACACTGCCAGTAATGTTTGTGTTTCCTGTAATGCTGGTCGCGCCGTTGAGGTTAATTCCGCCGGAACCGGATTGGACAGTAGTAGTACTGGTAGTATTAGTAGACCCGACTGTAACCGTCTGGGCAGCTGCACCGGTGCCAATATTAGTACTGCGAGCAACAGCAGTTGTACCAACATTGATAGTGCCGCTGCCTGCTGTGTTTACATTAATATCCCCCACAAGGGTTGAAAGAGAAATTGGGGCTCCAGCACTTACTAACGATACATTCGTACCGGTAACAACGCTGCCGATTGTGATAGTCTTCGCCCCGGTGCTGCCAGTACCGATATTTATACTCTTTGCGTTGTTGCCAGTTCCAACCTCAATACTCCCAGTTGTGCCTGAGTCCAACGTTAAAGTACCACTACCGTTACTTCTTACTGCCAGACCGGTGTTGGTAGTGCTGGGAGAAATTAACGGGTTAGCGCCGCTGAAGGTGAGAGCAGTAGCGCTCAGGGTGTTGGTGTTGATGGTACCTGTTACAGCCAAGTTTCCACCGATAGTACCATTCCCTGTTATATTAAACCCGGCCGTCTGCGGACTGACGGTTTGGTTCTGGATATAACCAGCACCTCCTGAAGTCGCAGCATAGTTACAGTTATTGGAATCATCACAAACGTCGTTGCCTCCCTGCAGCAACGTGGTCGCGGAGAGTTCGCCGCTAACGACCTGGTCGGCGGTGAATGTATTGGTTTGGTCGTTACGAGCCAGCGAAGAACCGTCTATGCCGTCAATAGTATCCGAGTTAAAGGCGTAGGGCGTCGCAGCAATCGGCTGGCGTGGAGTTAATGGCCCTTCGGTGAAGCTACCACAGCTACTGGTGCTACACGTGGCTGTGGCGGGAGTTGGCAGCTCTACCTGTAAATACAGCTGCGTGCTATCGTCAAAGAGTGTGGGGCTGAGCGCTGTTACGTCACCGAACCGGACGTCAAAAAGCCCGTTGGTTATCTGGACACGGTTGGTGGTTTGGCGAAATTCTTGCCACAACTGGCTACCGCCTGAAGCAGCGTTAAAGATAGTGAACTTGACGTTATACAAACCGTCAGAAACGATGTTGCCGTTATTGTCAGTCAGCCGACCCTGGAAGTTGATTTTGTACGGAATTGTCTGGGCTGCTTGAGCGTGTCGACCTGAATAGACAGCAGCGAAGAGCATAGCCACTAAAAAGAGTGACCAAACAAGGGGCGCCTTTAGCAGTATTTTCCTAAAATTAGGCATTGTTTGTCTTTGTTTCCACTTTTACGTCACAAGGTACTGTAGGGATTATACCACTTATGTCTATAGTTTGGTATTTTTCGCAACGCTTTTTTTGCGGCGACGGAAAATCAGCACTCCAACACCTACGGCTGATGTCAATAATACACCGCCGGCAATCACTTTACCTTTCCCTGTTGCCGCAAATACCCATTTTGTTGATGTATTACTACCCGAGCTTATCCGTAGCCGTACAAAACCAAAGTAAGTACCAGGAATCTCTAGGTTAGAGCTGCGGGTGATCCCGGGAAATACTAGCGGCGCCTTCTGGTCGTTACCTCCTCCGAAAGGCTGGATCCGTAGCTGGAGTGTCGGGAAAAACGCAATAGCCTGCTCGCCGCCAGTATTTTTGACCGCGGCAGTCGCCCGAATACTATCACCGAACTGGAAAAAAGGCGCTTTGACTTCTTGGATATCTGCCTGCTTGATGCCGCCTCCCCCGTTATCGATCACCAGCAAGGTGCCAACCCGTGTAGACGGCTGAATACTGGTACTGTCGGGGTTAGGGCCTGGTTCTGACGTTCTGAAAAATAGTGCGGCATAAATACCGCCATGGGGTAATTTATTGGCATCCAGCAAAAAATATAGGCGCAGTGACTCACGCGGCCCGAGGGTAAACTGATCGTAATCAAACGTTATACCATTTTTATACTTTGGCTCATCATAAAACTCCAGGTCGCCGTTATCGTTAATTTGCTTAAACCCTGAGACTTCCGAGGTAAAAGTGGTTTCAGCGTCATTGGGGTTGGAAATATCTACAAACCCTTTCTTTTTCTCGCCTTTAGCCAGGGTTTCTTCGTACAGGAGCGGCGCGACCTTGAGACCCAACGCACCTACTTGACGCGCGGCAGCAAAACCAACTATTCCAAGCAAGATGGCCAGTAATACAAGTTTTCTCATGGTTTCGCCGTAACTGTTACCGTAACAATATTGGTGTATTGCCCTGATTTTTGCGAGGTGGGCACATCAAGTTTCAGTTGCATATTGGTGACCTCTTTTGCACCGGCGGACAAACCAGTCCGACTAAAAAACGTTGTGGCACTGCTGGGTAGGGGTGCATATTTGTAGTTCACCGGTCCACTACCCCATTTGGCCGGTATACTCATCCCGCTGATGAGGGTAAAGCCTAGGCCTTTAGTGGTTCCATCGTCCCACAACACAGGGGTAGTAATACTGCCCCCTGATAATGCTGCAATGGTAGTAGAAGTATCACTATGGGTTAAATTATTGTTTTGAGAAATTGCGGCATCGTAACCACCTGCATCGGTGATAACTGTCATATCCATACCAACTGTTTGCGGTACCCCCGGTACTACCTCCGGAACAGTTACGGCGTTGGCAATGCCGGCGGTATTAGCGTCATAAATATTGCGAACCTCTGTAGCATTTAACGCCCGGTTAAATATTTTGACTTCGTCTATTGAGCCATCAAAGTAATAGTTGTTATAGGTGACTCCCCATCTGCCTAATACAAATTTTGCGGATGCATGTGAAATTGATCGAGGGGTGGAGCCAATCTGTGAACCATTGACGTAGGCCTTAAGGGTAGTCCCATCATACGTGAGAGTTCCAAATATCCAGCTCCCAGTGGTTACAGCCCCCGATGCGAAGTTAATGTTACAGTGCGTGCCAAGGACATACGAGCCGGTACTATCCCCAGCGCATATTTGAATACTGCCATTGCGTGGCACAAAGTTCACGCCTGTTGCGCCTCCCGCGCTGCCCGTATGTTGAAAGTCACCAAATACCGATTCCCAGCCCGCTGAAAAGCTATCAACATAAAACCAACCACTATAGGTAAACTCATTTGTTACTTGTGTTGGGTAGTCTGTTTGGATATAAGAACTACTGCCGTTAAAAGTAGCTGCTTGGCCAATTTTCCCCGTACCCCATCCCGCACTGCCACTTAACGTTCCACTAAGATTATTCGCGGTAGCGTCGTAGGCTTGGATACCAGTGTTAGTATTGAGGGGGTAGTAGGCTTGTGTATTACTGGCAGTCAGGTTTAGTTCAATGGATTGCTGCAGCTGCCCAACGTAACCGGAGCTGAGCTTGTAGCTCCCGCCACTCCCGTTCCCCACCACTGCTTCGCCGCCGGAACTTACCATGCTGTAGTGTGTTGAAGTTCCCTGTCCGCCAAATGCATTGAGGCCTTGCGGGTCAAGCTTGTAATTTGTGCTGGTTGACGGCACAGCATAGACCCGGTAACTGAACACACCGAAAAATGTGAGCACCACAATTACTACGCTGCAAAGCACAAACACTTTTTTAAACTGTTTCATATACCCTCGTTTACACGTGTACCAATATTGTAACAAACAATAGCACAAAGGCGGCCGCCACAAGCCTTGCAAGCATTCGATGCCACCGTTCAATAACCATTTGTATACCTAGTATGGCGCATAGCCAAACCAATAGATATGGCGGCAGTACAATGACAAATAGCAGCAACAGAAATACATACACCCACCATAGGGTAAGTGGTATAACAAAATCATAATCAAGGTTGGTTGCTGGCGCACGTGGGTTTGAAATAATGCCGGGTACCGTATTACCAGGTTTGACCACTTCAGTATTGGAATCACCGCCATTGCTAGAACTGCCTCCGGGAGCATAGGTCACTACAATCGTAAATACCTTGGATTGCTGATTGCAACTATAGTAAGCGTCGAGCGCTATGGTATTGATGCCTTCTTGGAGAGATATCGTGGTAGCAAAGGTGTTATTCGCGCCGATAGCAACAGACTGCGAATATAGGTCGTTGAGTGAGATATCGATCTGGGAAGTACGTTCTGTCTTCCCTGCTAAAGCTATAAGCGAGTCGTTGGTTACACTATCGGATTGTGGATGAGTGACGGTAACTACTGGGGCAGCATTGTTACATATCTCGGCTTTGATTTCCGTATTTTGCGATGCGCTATATACCAGCGGATCCACCCGATACATACTACTAAGACCGATACACAGACCGACTAATAGTAGGCCTAGTTTTAGCTTGCTAGCGCTTCGCACGAAAGCCAGATTTACGGTTACGGCGCTTTCGTTTAACAACCATGAATCCAAGAATAAGCACGACAACCACACCGAGAGCTACCAGCAACGAGATAGGCATCAAAATAACATATCTGGTAGGTAGTGTTTCAGTCTTACCCAGATAGCTCACCGTACCGCCTGCCTTAAATACGCCGAAATATGGTGCGTCTTGCCACGCAATATTCACCTTTCTGGTCGTACCCGGAAGGATGAGCATCTGCTGGTTGAGTTCAAACTGTTTTTTGCCAAATAGACTGGTATAGTTGACCGAAATGTTAGCTTCATAGTGGACATTACCGGTGTTTTTGAGACGAAGAACACTAGTAAGCGGTTTGGAGGTTTGGAATGTTTTAGCAGTCCAGCTTTCTATCTGACCCTGTTCCTCTATACTTCCGCCGACGGTCATGTATAGGAGCGAGCCGACGCGTTTTTTGCGGGCAACGCTGGCAGGCTGATCAGCAGGTGGTTGTGTTTCGGCAAATAATACGGCGTAGTGCCCCCCGCTACGAGCACTGGGAGGCGTTTGCACTGAGTACTTTACTTCTACCCGTTCACCTGGCTCTAAACGAAGCTTGGTTTGGCTAAATTGTACCCATTGGTACGCTTCGGTACGTTCATTTACGATAGTATAGTTTGGGTCGTAATTTTCATCGCTGACAGAAAACGGCCGCGCATACATCAAAAAATCGTAGCCTATGCTTCCGTCGTTGATAATAGTAAGCTTGCCAGTTGCTTTACCGCCCGCCTGGAGGGATGGCCGTACTACAGCTGGTGATAGCGTAATCCGCTCTTCTCCTTCTTCGGCTGCTTGAACAGTATGCAGCGGTACGGCAATAATAGAGAATAGCGTCAACCAAACTGCAACTATCGACAGAACTCTTTTCACCCTTATCCTCCACGTCTTAGGCAAAGTATATCACACCGTTAAGGGTTTGTAGTAGCAGTATACGTCACGGTGTCAGTATAGGTACCATTGGGCTTGGTTGTATCTGCTTTAACAGCGTACCAGACACTCGTAACATCACCCGAAGCCGTCGTTGCCGTCGTCTTGATGGTGTTTGGAGAGGCGCTTGATGGCACACCAGCATATTTGATGGCACTCGAGGTAACGTTTGTTTCTACAGCTCCACCGCTCCCAAAGTTACCAATACCATCCACATGATACCCCCAGCTGTTGTTCGCAAGTACCGTTGAGGCTGCCTGCGTACCGGTGTGGGCAGCAATAGTATTCGCGCCGTTCACCAGTGTTAATGTGGTATCGCTGTTTGCTAGCGTCAGGGTATATCCAGTGGCATTATTAGTAGCGACTGTTACTGTATCTGACGCACTCGTCTGCGCACCGCCACTCACGGGAGTAACGTTTAGGTTTACTGTGCCGGAGGTCGTGACACTAATAGTAGATGCAATAACGGCGTTAATAGTAGTCGGCTCATTATCGGTCGCTGCCTGTACCGACAGCGGCACCGCCACAATAGCTACCATTATCACCATAGCGGCGATAGCTTGTTTATATAATTTTTTGACCTGACGTACGAACACGTAAGTACCCCTCGTTCTATGATGATGATTATACCATAAGGGTATTTATTATCGAAGTCAACAAAATTATGAGACGCATAAGTAATATAAAAGGACAGACCAAAACCTGTCCTAATTAATGCTTGTGGTAGCAGGGGCGGGGATCGAACCCGCGACCTCAGGCTTATGAGTCCTGCGCTCTAACCATCTGAGCTACCCTACCAAAGCCACCGAACAACCACAGATTGTAACAGATAGAGACATGCAATTAAAGAGCCCCGGCGTCCCGCGGCTCTTAATATGCGTTTGCCTGTACTAACCGGCGATAATTACAATTGATTGCCCGCTAATACGAGGTTTAGCCCTATGGTTTGCCTTAGGCATACGGCGTATGTCTTGGATTAACATAGTGTATTCTCCTTTTTGTTAGTTTTTTGTGAGTACCGGGTTGCTTAGGTTAGCCAGCTATCGACCCGCAATATTTGCTGGTCTGTAGTCGGCGCCAATTCGTAAGCAAGGTCACCAATAAGTGACGTGGCTATATTCATGAGCATTTGTCCTTTCTACTATGTATTTTGAAACGTCAAGTGATCATATTGACGTGGATGTTTGTTTTGATGCATCAACATTATGTATTATACATGCTTTTGCTTATTTGTCAATATTATAGCCCTGAA
>CAZHPF010000004.1:0-25506 GCA_964534095.1 uncultured Candidatus Saccharibacteria bacterium | reverse complement strand
TGACACCAAGTATATGGGTGGCGGCAAAAAAGGTGGCGGCAAAAAGATGGGTGGGACAAAAGGCTCGCAGGGCTATAGCGAGATTCCGGCTAAGCTCGACGATGGCTTGTACAAAAAAGCCGAAGACATCGGCCTGCAGGTTTACCAAGTGCTAGGATGTGCCGGTACTGCCCGGGTCGATATGCTGATAGATAGTAAAACTAACCAGGTGTATTTCAACGAAGTCAATCCTTTACCTGGCAGTCTCTATGCCCACAACTGGCGGGCTGCCGGTGTCAGCAGCATAGAACTGGTTCAACAACTGGTTCGTTTGGCTGAAGAACGCTGGCAGCACCAACAACAAAATAACACCATCTTTACTACTAATTTCCTGCAGCAGTTTTAGGCGGTACTATGCTTGATGTCAATTCATCTCGAGCCTACTTTCGGGACTCTTTGGTGCCATTCTCTGAAGCGAACGTAAGCATTGCCAGCTCGCCCATGCTCTATGGTTTGAGCATCTATACTACGGTAAGTGTCTACGCCGATTCGGCCGCAAAACAGCTTGTCGTCTTTCGTTTACGCGACCATTATGAGCGGCTGGTTAACTCGGCAAAAATTATGGATTTCCACGAGTTTATTGACATGTGGAGTTACAAAAAATTCGAAACTATGGTCGTTTCGTTGCTGCGTGAAAATAAAGTGACCGAAAATGTGTTGGTACGCGTGTCAGTATTCATTGATGAGCTTCTGACCGGTACGAGAGTACACGGTTTGCGTAACAGTGTCAGCGCCTTTGTGTATCCGACCGGTGAATTCCTGCCGCTATCCGGCGTGCATGTCTGCGTGTCGAGTTGGGTAAGAACCCCGGATAACGCTATACCGAGCCGCGCTAAAGCAAACGGCAGTTATCTCAACGCAAGCCTCATGAAAAACGAGGCACTTCTAAACGGCTACGACGAAGCGATCTCGCTTGACCAGCACGGCCATGTAGCCGAAAGTACCGTCGCAAATGTATTTTTGGTCAGAGACGGGGTGTTAGTGACACCTTCAGCGGCCACCGATATTTTAGAGGGCATCACGAGGGCGAGTATTCTTACCCTAGCTGACGAGCTTGGTCTTCAGGCTGAGGAGCGCACGGTTGACAGAAGTGAGCTCTATATTGCTGACGAAATATTTCTGTGCGGCAGCAGCGCTTATATTACGCCGGTGCTTTCCGTGGACAAACGTGCCATTAACGGAGGCAAAATCGGCTCTCTCACAAAACAAATGACAACCCTCTATCGTTCAGCCCGCGAAGATGCCAAAGGGTCGCATAGCGAGTGGCGCACAGTAGTAAAAGTATAAATGTACACTACAGGTAGGGTTAAACCGAGAACCATAAGCCCAATCCCTAGTTAAAAAATATAACGCTACTGCTTGCAAACAATTAATATCAACCGTACACTCGTTGGTATGACTGAGGTGTTACAAGACCCGGGTATTGTTTTTATCGATCATGGCAAATACCTCCAAGTAAGAAATCCTCTATTTGACGAAGTCATTTTGGATCCGAGTTCGGATACACCAAAAGCCGTCCTTGCCAATATTGTCGGTACGCCCATAGGACAAAGAGGACTTGATTTAACCCAGCTTTCTAAAGACCAAGACCATGAAACCATAAGGGGTACCCATAATTTCTACCGAACAGGCCACAATATCGTAGTTGGGGAGGCCACTGACCGTATAGCGAGAAGGGAAAAGGCTACACCGCGACAACGGCTTGCCTATGTTCTAGCGGCTTCTTTACCTGATTTTGGTCATGGGCCATTATCGCACGCTACCGATATTGCAGTGGAGGGTCCAGGCCAAAAAGAAAGATTCCATGAGTTACGTGTAGCTGAGGCATTAGCGCTGGGAGGTGTGATGGATGTGTTGAAAGAGCGCAACATACGCACAAAGAGAGACGGTACCATGAAAGGTGTGGCTATCCCCCCATGGGTAGAATGCGACGCGCCCGGTATATGTGTCGATAGGCTTCAATATACTCTGCAAGAAATGCTGTTGTGGTTCTGGGATTCGCAAGCTCCCGAGGCACAAGAAATCATAGGCATGCTTACCGAAATCGCTACCCTTAAGACGATTGACATAAATGAAGACGGCAATATGGTGTTTACGAATGTTGATCACGCTCGGCTATTTGCTAAAGGGTATCTGCTTCTGAGCACCGAACACTGGAACGATCCAGTTAATCGTGTCCAGCTTTATCTGTTAATTGAAGCCCTTAAATACAGTATCGTCAACAGGCGGCTCCCCCACATGACCGAACTAGACCATGGCGTAACGCGTAAACCATTCGATTACTTGTACGCTGTTGATTCAGATGTGATAGCCGCAATGCAGCCCCATCCTGGTGATACTGATCCGTATTTGTTTGCTATAGCTAACCAACTAGCAGGTGTAGGTTATGAGGAACGGAATCGATTCAGAAACTTTAAGCGGCCAATATTTGAGACATTTTTGCGTGATGATTTAGCAGTAGAGTATCCGTCTGCCTTACTTCATGGTAATCTCGCGGATTTTGGACCGCCTTCTTCGCAGTTTGAAACCCACTTATATGCAGGGTCACGCGATATCCCGGCAGGCGTTAACCCGCAAGTGCCACATTTAGTAGAAGAAAACGGGGTATTACACTACTTACTATCCCCTCTCAAAAACCGATTCGTTAATCCCCTAGTGCGTACATCGAAGGGCGATATTCCGCTAGGTGATTACGATCCTAGATATCAGGTTCTCCTTGAGCAGCATCAACGTATTCAACGCTCTACCTTGTCTGTGCATATCCCAACCACCAGTACTTACCGTGAACTTTTATGGGAGCAAGCCCAAAAGACTTCTGCAGAATTCTTTGAAGCTCAGAAAAAGTCTCCAAAAATGAACAAAGATCCTAAACGACGTGGTATCCAGGCTGCGGGTCAAAGAGCTTTGGCAGTAGCAACGGCACGAGGCAGTTACGTCACCGCCGCATGATACAATTTTATATAGTATGAGACTTTACCCTAAATTCATCACCTTACATGATGTTAATCAATAAGTGGCGTTACCAATGAGCACGAAACTTTTGCACATGGATGATTTTGGGGTAGTGGCCTGCGAAGCGGTCGTAGAGTCAGTGAACCCTATGGAAGATGGCCGCAATGACGTAATACTTAATCAAACCTGTTTTTATGCACGTGGCGGCGGACAAGACTGGGATACCGGTAGCATTGATGATTTTGCGGTCGAAGAAGTCAGGCTGGATGAACATGGTGTTGTTCACCATATTGGCCATGGTGCTATTAAGTCTGGGCAAGCAGTACAGTGTAGCGTAGATGAAACTCGGCGGCGTATTAACACACGGCTTCATTCAGCCGGTCATGTCGTTGATATGGCAAACAGTACCATTAACCCCGATTGGATACCCGGTCGCGGCGCCCATTATCCGCATATGAGTTTTGTCGAGTACAGCAAGGCTGCTATTGATGAAACTACTCAAACCGCCATTCAACATGCTGTTAATGCGATTCTGTCGCAAGACATAACCAATACCATGCGATATGTGACACACGACGAGCTTACTCAACTATGCAGGCATGTGCCCGATAGCCTGCCTGCCAACAAACCGATCCGTGTGGTGTGCTACGGGGACTTTGGGGTTCCTTGCGGCGGCACGCACGTGCAAAAACTCTCAGATATTGGCAAGGTAGTCATCACAAAAGTAAAATCCAAAAAAGGCATAACCAAAATCAGCTATCAGGTTGAGGGCGTAAGTCCGACCACAGCTTAATGTAAAAACTATAGAGATAGGATAAAACTACAACATATATTCTTAGTTTATGCTTGCTTACATAAAGAAACAGGCTGTACACTGGCGTAAAAGGAGAATACATATGTCAGCAGAAGGATATACCGAGCCCACTGGAGCAATAGAGCCCTCCACCGGTAGTATGGATCGGGGGGGGGGCAACCCATCTACTAGTACGGATGGCATAGCAAGCAATCCAGTAGTTGTTAGCGGGGAAGTACCGATGTGGCAAGATTTTGCTAATTGTTTGGGTGTTGACCCTGACTTATTTTTCCCTGAACGAGGTGCTAGTTCGCGCGCAGCTAAGGAAGTTTGCCGAGGATGTGTGGTGCGCGCAGATTGTCTTGAGTATGCCTTGGAAAATGGTGAGAAATTTGGTATTTGGGGAGGAATGAGCGAGCGGGAACGTCGTCGGTTCAGACGTCAACGTGCGCTCGCAGCACGAGCCATTGAGCCAGCACCAGAATTACCCCTAAGCTAGAATACACATCGGACGGTATTGAAGTATAGCGCCAGAGGAAAGTTTTTGCTGTATATCTGGTACAATGAACATCGTGAAACGTTATAACCCTAAAGAGATAGAGCCAAAGTGGCAGGCTAAATGGGAAGCCGACAAAATCTACCAGGCAACTGAGCATCCTACTAAAACTAAGCGCTATGTATTGGAGTATTTTCCTTATCCTAGCGGTGCAGCTATGCACGTTGGGCATGTGCGTAACTACACCATTGGCGACGTGATAGCCCGCTTCCATCGTATGCAGGGGGAAAACGTGCTACATCCGATGGGCTGGGATGCCTTTGGGTTGCCCGCAGAAAATTACGCAATCAAAAACAACATCAGCCCCAAACAAGCCATTGCCGAAAATACTGCGAAGTTCAAGCAACAGCTCATGCAAATGGGTTTTAGCTATGACTGGTCGCGCGAAATCAACAGCTCTGACCCGGACTACTACAAGTGGACGCAGTGGTTTTTCAAGCTGTTATTTGAACGCGGTCTTGCGTATCAAAAAGACAGCCTACAGTGGTGGTGCGACGTCGACAAAACAGTGCTAGCCAACGAACAGGTAGAGGCCGGCAAGTGCTGGCGCTGCGGCAATCTGGTCGTTAAAAAGCCGCTTAAGCAGTGGTTTTTCAAGATTACCGACTACGCCGACCGTCTGATTGAAGACCTGGAAAAACTTGACTGGTCAGACGCTATCAAGTCAATGCAGCGCAACTGGATCGGTAAAAAAAACGGCATAAACATTACCTATAACATCACCAATTGCGATAGCAGCGAACAGATAGTAACATTTACCACTCGCCCCGACACCAACTACGGCGCCACGTTTATAGTTTTAGCGCCCGAACATCCTTTCGTGCAAAAGGTTATGAGCCAAGAGTTAGTGCCGAACGACGGAACGTCCCATTGGCAAGCCGTCCAACACTATGTGCAAAAATCGCTTGCCAAAAGTGAAATAGAACGACAAGAAGAAGGCCGACTCAAAACAGGTGCATTTACCGGTTTTTATGTGACTAATCCTTTGAACGACACAAAGCTACCTGTCTGGGTGTCCGACTTTGTGTTGGCAGGGTTTGGAACCGGTGCGGTGGTTGGTGTACCAGGGCATGACATGCGCGACTATCAATTTGCCACGCAATTTAACCTACCTGTTGTGCGCGTAGTTGTTGGAGCAGATGGCGATACCTCAGATATTACTTCTGTCGCACAGGTTCAAGAGAAATCCGGCAAGATGATGAATTCCGGAGAACTGGATGGGCTTGATATCCACGAAGCGACCGAAAAAATAAAAGACGTCATGGAAGCCAAAAAGATGGGCGAACGCGTAGTGAGCTACTCTATTCGTGATTGGCTAATCTCGCGACAGCGTTACTGGGGCGCACCAATCCCAATTATTCATTGCGAAAAAGATGGCGCCGTGGCGGTACCCGATGAACAATTGCCGGTTATATTACCTGAAGTTGAAAGCTATCAGCCGACCGGCGAAGGCACAAGCGTGCTAGCGAGTGTGCCTGACTGGGTGAATACTACCTGTCCGAAATGTGGCGGCTCTGCCAAGCGTGAAACCGACACTATGGACGGCTTTGCTTGTTCTAGCTGGTATTTCCTGCGCTTTGCCGACCCGCACAATGACAAAGAACCGTTCAGTAAAGAAAAAGCCAAATTCTGGTTGCCAGTCGATGATTATATCGGCGGTGCTGAACATGCTGTTATGCACTTGCTGTATGCCCGTATGTGGACAAAAGTCATGTATGACGCTGGGCTAATTGAGTTTGATGAACCGTTTAAGTCATTAAGAAACCATGGCATGATCCTAGCCCCCGATGGCCGTAAAATGAGCAAAAGCTGGGGTAACGTCATTGCCCCTGATGATGTCATTTCCCAAGGCTACGGAGCTGACGCCATCCGTATTATGGAGTTGTTTATCGGCCCTTGGAACCAGTCGGCTAACTGGAGCGTCGAAGGCATGGGCGGCTGCTACCGGTTCTTGCAGCGTGTATGGACGCTGACCCACGAATTCCTCGAAAGGGAAGCAACGCAGACTGCAAAAGTAACCTCTCAACAAGAACTTATTCGTCTCACCCACAAAGCTATAAAGAAAGTTACTGGGGATCTTGGGAACATGGGCTTCAATACGGCAATTTCCGCGCTCATGGAGTTCACCAACGATCTGTATAGACAAAAAGCCGAGATTAGTTTTGAAGATAAAGATTCATGGCGCTTTGCTCTAACGCATCTAGTACAATTATTGGCTCCCTTTGCGCCACATATTTCCGAGGAGCTATGGGAACAACTTGGCCAAAACGATTCCGTACATATTGCCCAGTGGCCAATGTGGGATGATTCATTGCTCGTGAGCCAAACCATAACGGTCGTAGTTCAGGTAAACGGCAAGCTCCGTTCTACACTGCAAGTCACGCCTGATTTGCCTGAGGACAAAGTAATAGCGGCCGCCAAAGCCGATCAAAAAGTCGCTAGCTTTATAGCTGGCAAGCCTGTTCGTAAACACATCTATGTATCAGGCAAACTAGTTAACCTAGTGGTCTAATGCTCGGGCAGGGTAGTAAAGCCGGCCAGTATTTGTGTAGTACGCGCTGCTAGAGATTCTTGGGACAGTACAAGCAATTTAACAGTAAACAATAAGTATATTATATCAAAAAGATAAATATTTGTCAACTTGCTAGAACCACCCACTTGAGATAAACTATAGCTAAGATATATTAACCATAAGCAGTTAGGAGAGGGGCTATCCATGGGTAAACCCAAGAAACGAACTTCCGCCCGTCGCACCGGTACTCGTCGTAGTCATCTGGTTATCAAGCTGGCTCGTGCCGTTAACGCTAAAAGCCCAGTGAAGGCATTCACGACTCGTCGTGAATCAGGCAAAAAACTGAGCGCAACCGTTAAAAGCAACGCCAAATAATCCGTAGCATTAACAAATAAGGTCAACAAACTTCATGGCTTCCAACAGACATCTCGGTCGCATCATAGCCCTCCAAACGCTCTATGAGCAAGAGTTTCGACGTGACTGCGGAGATACAGGGTTTGTGCTGGACGAAGTGCTGGGTCGCAATATTGCCCGTTACCACGACACAGTGGACGATCGGGCATTTATCCGGGATTTGGTGCATGGTGTGAGTAAAAAAACAACAGAGCTTGACGCTATTCTGCAGCCAGCCGCCCCGAAATGGCCGATTGCCGAAATTGCCCGAATGGATCGCGTCGTACTGCGCATAAGTGCGTATGAGCTACTGCATACGCAGTCTGTGCCGCCAAAGGTGGTTATCAACGAGGCGGTGGAGCTTGCCAAAGCGTTTGGCGGCGAGAATTCCAGCAAGTTTATCAATGGCGTGCTTGGCACCTTGCACAAACAGCAGTATCCTGATAGTGAAGACCACCCCAAACCATCCCCGAAGAAGAAAGAGAAAGTAGGTGCCGATGAAGCGGCCTAAACCAATCAAAGGGTTCAAAAAATTTATGCCTCACCGCCGGCCGGCGATTAATGAAGTTGTGCGTGAGCCAACCGCCGGAGGGGTGATTTATCGCCAAGGCAAAACCAAGCCAGACGTCGAAATACTCCTCATCCAAGACGCCAAAGACCGTTGGACAATCCCTAAGGGTCACATTGAGGAAGGCGAAACCGCCAAGCAAACCGCAGAACGCGAGATTCGCGAAGAGACAGGATTACAGCAGATGAAAGTCCTGAGTTTCCTGGGCAAAATCCACTTTCGGTATCGCCGCCAGCAAAGCCTCGTGCTTATGACGACAGATATATTTTTAGTACAAGGCCTGGGCAACACCGATGACCTAAAGCCAGAAGACTGGATGAATGGCATCAAGTGGTTCCCTGTGCATGAGGCGCTGGATAAAATCGAATACGAAGACATCAGTAAACTGTTGCTTATCGCCATGAAAAGAATTCGGGAGCAAAAAGCCTAAACTATGGACACGACACCGTATGTAACGTTTGCGCGCGATGTTCTAGGAGTAGAGTTCCACAAGCTGGAACTTCTCATTACTGCATTTACTCATCGTAGTTACGTCAATGAGCACCGTAAGTCAGTGCAGATCCACAATGAACGACTGGAATTCTTAGGCGACGCCGTACTAGAACTCGTTTCTACCGAATACTTGTACAATACCTATGACGATCCAGAAGGGATCTTGACCAATTGGCGCAGCAGTCTGGTGCGCACAGAAAGCATTGGCGCTGCAGCTGGCCGGCTAGGGTTTGAGCCGTTACTCAGACTTAGTCGCGGTGAAAAACGCGGTACCGAACGCGCGCGGGTGCAGATATTGGCCAATAGCTATGAGGCGGTTATCGGTGCGCTATATTTGGATCAGGGCTATGAGGCCGCCAAACAATTTATCGAGAGTAGCCTGCTGGTAACATTCGATGAAATATTACGTACTGGTTCATGGATGGATCCGAAGTCGCGTTTGCAGGAGTTAGCCCAGAGCCAGGAAAACGCCACGCCTATCTATAAGGTGATTGATGAAGACGGCCCTGACCACGACAAAGTCTTTAAGGTAGGGGTATATGTGGCGGGCAAGCTAAAGGGCAAAGGCGAAGGTCCGAGCAAGCAAACCGCCCAAGTTTCTGCTGCTGAAGCCGCCCTGAAACACTACGAACCCAAGTAGTGAATTAAACCTCAGCTTTAACTCTGAGGGTTGTATGAAGCCCATGGAATACCCTATCCATTAAGTCAGGACATACTGTCCTGTCTGCTTTATCTCCATCGCTCACAACATACTTGTTGTGACCAGGGATGGTCATTTTGTATTACTTTTGTGACCAAAAGTAATGGAAGGGGGTACAAAAAAATAAAGGTGGGGAAACCAGTAGTTGACAACAGAGGCCGTTATCTGTAGAATACACCGGTTAGTATCAATCAATAACAAGGGAGTTATATGCTAGTTATACGTTTACAACGTACCGGCCGCAAAGGTCATGCTCAGTTCCGCATAATTGTCCAAGATTCACGCCGTACGCCAACCAGTGGCGCCATTGTGGCAAGCCTAGGCAGCTACAATCCGCACGCCAAAACAATCACATTAGACAAAGAAAAAGCCGCCACATACCTCACTAACGGTGCACAACCTTCTGACCGTGTGGTTCGCCTGTTACAGGCTGAAGGGGTTACGTTACCGAAGTGGGTGAAAGTAGCCACAGCCGACAAACAAGGCGCAGTACGTAATGCCGACAAGCGCCGCAGTACTCGCCCCGCCGAAGAAAAACCGGCGGCAGAAGAGCCACCAGAACCGGCTCCAGAGGAGACTACTCCACCCGAAGAGGCTGCTCCCGAAGCTTCAGCCGAAACCCCAGCCGATGAAGCAAGCACCGAAGAACAGCCTGCCGAGAAAAAAGCTCCTGCAGCTGAAGAATCCGCAGAATAAATAATATCTGCTACAATTGAACATGATCGTAAGACATAATTCGGAGGCGTGATGAGTAACAGTATCGACCAGCAATTCATAGAGTATGTTGTTAAAAGTTTAGTGGGCAATCCAGATGCTGTAAAAATAGAGCGAAGCGTAGACGAAAAAGGCGTACTGCTAGAACTGACCGTAGATCCAGAAGATCTAGGGCGGGTGATTGGTAAGCGCGGGGCGACAGCTCAATCATTGCGCACCTTGCTGCGTGCGCTCGGTACCAAAAACGAAGCCCGCTATAACCTTAAAATCATAGACAACGGCGAGTTTCCTGACCGCAAGCCGCAAGAGGATACCACTGCTACCAGCCCAGCACCCAGTGATGACAATGCCCCAGCTGCCCCAGTGGCTACCCCGGTAGCTGCAGCAAGCGACGATGACGCAGATGTTGAAGCCCCAGCCGAAAGTGACGTTGTGGCAAAAACCCGTGCCGAGCTTGACGACTTGGACGACCTCGATATATAATGAGCGCTAGTCCAAGAGGGCTATAGCTTAAAATCAAAACAAACAAGCTCTTGCGAGCCATCCGCCACGGCGGATTGGGAGCTTTATGTGACGAAACAATCCGCCAGTAGCGGATTGTTTTTGTTTATACTGTCACGCTATTTATTCAACAGAATCAATTTGTGTTAATGACCAAGTAACTGATCCCACTTCTGTCTGCGAGGCCAGTCTAGCGGCGGATGCGTAAGATCCAGCAGGTTCATCACGTACTGATAAATCGGGTCCCGTAACCCTTAAGCCATCATCTACAAACTCAATATGAATTCCATAAGCACCACCACCTACGGCTGCAACAACTTCATCTTCTTGCCTTGCAACGAGACACTGCTTTCCTCGTTCGCCGCGATGGGATGACAACCTTTCTTGACTAATAGAAATACCTTTGTAGGATATATCGCCCGGGGTAATCTCTAATTTCCACATATTATCATTATAATGAATAATTGTCATAATGTCAAGTATTTTGACATGTTTGTCACAAATGTCAAAGTACTCTATACTGATGAATATGAAAATACAGGTAATCACCCTTTTTCCAGAGATGTTTACGGGAGTTTTTGGGAGTTCAATGCTCTGGAAGGCTGCTAAAGACGGCTATGTTGAATACAGCTGTATTAATTTGCGGGATTTTGGCTTGGGTTCGCGCAAACAAGTTGACGACACTCCGTACGGAGGCGGTGACGGCATGGTGCTGATGATTGAGCCGCTTACGAAAGCGGTAGAGCATGCTAAGGTGATTGACCCCAAGGCTAAGGTGCTGCTAATGACACCTCGCGGCAGTACGTGGATCCAATCGAAAGCTAAGGCGTATGCCGATAGCGGAACAGGTCTGATTATCATTTGCGGACGCTATGAGGGTTACGATGAGCGCATCACCGCTCTGGTAGACGAGCAAATATCGGTTGGTAATTATGTATTGACCGGTGGGGAGTTACCAGCCATGACGGTGGTGGACAGCGTAATACGCCTTATCCCAGGGGTGTTGGGCGGCGAAACCAGCGCCGAAATAGAAAGCTTTGTGGCCGATGATGAAACAGTGGAAGCACCTCAGTACACCCGTCCTGAGACTTTTAGAGGTGCATCGGTTCCGCCAGTATTACTAAGCGGCCATCATGCTGAGATCAATACCTGGCGCACTGGGCAGGCTTCGAAAGACTCTTAAGAGCAATAAGGGCAACTTTCTTCTTTGTCATCAAGTGCTGCCCAGCGCCTGCTGGCTTTTTGCCAAGGTTCATAGTCATGATAGGCGATAAGGTCTGCAAGAGAGCGAAGCCAAAAACCGACCATACCGTATATGCGCAAGCTTCTCCACTGTACCGCCGCCCAACGCTGTCCGGCAGGAAACACATATACCGGACGGGTTGCCATATATGGTTTGGGGGCTTTATTGTCTGCCAACCGCTTGAGATTACGAGCAATAAACTTACCATCGTACAGCGCTGTTTGTGCCATACCACTATATGGCGTATCAGCATTGTCGCCAACCACATATATGCCTGGTTCGGCTTGCAAAAACTGGTCGACGCGAACCTTTTTGTTGGGTGATAACTGAAACCTAGCTTTGTCAAAAAACGGATGGTTCATGACTCCGGCTGTCCATATGACGGTGTGGCTGCGCAGCGGACGTCCGCCTACCATGAGTGTATCGGCTGTCCGAGCCTGCACTGACGTGCCGAGGTATAACCGTACTCCAATCTTGCGCAGATGTCGTGCAACCCGGCGTGAAACGTCTTTAGGGGAACGGGGCAAGAGGCGGGGCGCGGCTTCAATCAGGTCAACATGGATGCGCCGATGATTTATCAGGTGTTTTTTAAGCATTTGTTTTAAATAAGCCGGCAGGGCACCTGCGAGCTCCACGCCGGTAGGACCACCACCTATTACTACATAGTTGAGGTCAGGCCGCCGCTTATCTATCAGTTGTTGGTGCAAGTGACGTTTGAGCGTTTCGGCGTCTTCGGGCGACTTAATGCCAAAGCTGTGCTCCTTTAGCCCCTCAATCCCAAAATAATTCGTTACCACGCCCAGCGCAAACACCACCGCATCGTAGGTGTAGGCTTGCCCGGACTTGGTTATTACCGTTTTGCTTTCCCGTTGAAGCTTAACGACGGGGTCTATGACGATTGATATGCGCTTACCCTCAAACAGTTCCGACAGAGGAATAGCAGAGATCATGCGCTTGCCGCCGGTTGCCGTTAAATACAGTGTCGGATAATTATGAAAGTCAGGCCGGTCTGATATAAGTGTGACATGAAAACGCTCGTCCTGTACAAGGTCAAGCGCCAATTTTACGCCACCAAAACCTCCGCCGACGATAATGATATTATGTTTTTTCAATGCGCCTGTGTTTCCGTTACGGTTTTGTTCAATTGTACCATAGTGCTTGTGGTAAGCTAGTACGTATGAGCATACTGACCGAAGAGTTACGACAGCTAGGGCTAGAGGGAGAGATTGACGATACCGCTACGACCCGAGAGCTATATAGCCACGATGCCAGTATGTTTGAACTAGTTCCAGAAGTTGTAGTCGCGCCCAAAAACGTCTCCGATATCAAGAAGCTTGTCCGCTATGCTGCGGACGCCAAAAAACGCCACAATAAACATATCTCTATCACTGCGCGCTCAGCCGGTACTGATATGAGCGGTGGTGCGATCAACCAATCCATTATCATGGATATGAAAAAATACTTCACTAAAATAATAAGTGTCAATGCCAGCGAAGCCCGTGCCCAACCAGGCGTATATTATCGGGATTTTGAGAAAGAGACACTCAAGCACGGTGTGCTGATGCCAAGTTTTCCGGCCTCGCGCGAATTGTGTACGATTGGCGGCATGGTTGCCAACAATGCTGGCGGTGAAAAATCGCTGCAGTACGGCAAAACGGAAAAGTTTGTGAAAGAACTCAAAGTAGTGCTGTGGGATGGCAATGAGTACACCATAAAACCGCTCACTAAAGCCCAACTGGACAAGAAAATAACTCAGGGAGACTTCGAAGGTAACCTGTATAAGCAAATTTTTGAGCTGTGCGAAAAAAGCTACGATACTATCAAAGCTGCCCAACCGAAAGTCAGCAAAGACTCTACCGGCTACCATTTGTGGAATGTATGGGATCGCGACACTGGTGTGTTTGACCTGACCCAGCTGATTGTCGGGTCGCAAGGGACGTTGGGCTTTGTGACAGAAATTGTCTTTCGCCTTGTACCGGCGCCGAAACATTCGGGTACGTTGGTGGTATTTTTACGTGATATGGATAGCCTGGGTGAGCTTATTAACAAAGTACTTGAGCACAAACCGGCAACGTTTGAGGGGTTTGATAACTATACCTTGATGCTGAGCTTCAAACTATTCTTTTATTTTCGCAAAACGCTGGGATGGCGCGGGCTATTCAAGCTTGGGGTACAACTTATCCCGGATGCGCTCAAGTTATTTCGGGGTGTCCCCAAAATGGTACTACTGATTGAATTTAACGCTGATACGCCGGAAGAGGTAACCCGCAAAGTCCACGCTATGCGCGAAGCGCTCAAGCCCTTTAGTCGCAAGGCTTTGTTTGAAGAAGAGAATACTGAAGACAAAGCAGCAAAATTCTGGATTATGCGCCGCGAAAGTTTTAACTTACTCCGCAACAAAGTGCGGGATAAACATGCCGCGCCATTCATAGACGACTTAGTGGTGCCGCCCGAACATTTGACAAAATTTTTGCCGGAACTGCGCAGCTTGCTTAACGAATATAAGTTTTTGGCTACTATAGCGGGGCATATGGGGGACGGCAACTTCCACGTTATCCCTCTTATGCAGATAGAGAAAAAGCTGGAACGTATCAAGCTTGCTCCGGCGATGCGCGAGGTTAATAACCTGGTACTCAAATATGGCGGAAGTTTGAGCGGCGAGCACAATGACGGTATGAGCCGCGGCCCCTGGCTTCATCTGATGTACTCGCGCGATGTCATGCGCTTGTTTAAGAAAGTGAAGCAGGCGTTTGATCCCGACAACATATTCAACCCAGACAAAAAAACTGATGCCCACTGGGAGTTTTCGGTTTCGCATCTGCGCACCCACTTCTAAACCATAACCGTTGCCGTGCTACAATGGAGACAAGATGCGGGTTCTACACACATTCTTTGCCTTTGTAAAAAAGTACCGAAAAATACTTGTAGGCGCGGCTCTTTTGCTTATTGCTGCAGCACTGGTAGTACTGGCGGTTTATTTGCGGCGCTCCAATGTGGCGGTCTTAAATCCTGCCGGTCTCGTAGGTGATAGACAGCGCCAACTCATCATAGTGACAGTACTGCTTGCTACTATCGTAGTGGTGCCGGTCTTTGTTATGACTATCTATATATCGATAAAATATCGCGCAAAAAACAGCCACAAAAATACCTACACACCGGAGTGGGATAAAAACAAAACCATCGAAACGATCTGGTGGGGCATACCCGTATTGTTAATTAGTGTGCTGGCCGTCATCACTTGGATTTCAACCTTTCACCTGGATCCATACCGGCCGATTAAAGGCGAACAAACACCCATGAAAATCCAAGTAGTGTCAATGGATTGGAAATGGTTATTTATCTATCCAGAAGAGGGCATCGCGACCGTTAACTTTGTACAGTTTCCCGTAGATCGTCAAGTGGACTTTGAACTAACATCCGATGCGCCCATGAATTCATTTTGGATCCCACAACTTGGCGGGCAGATGTACACCATGCCGGGTATGACGACGCACATATACTTGATTGCTAACCAACTAGGTGATTTTGCTGGCTCCTCGGCTAACATCAGCGGGAGCGGCTTTGCGGGAATGAAGTTTACGGCGCGAGCCAGTTCGGAGTCGGATTATCAGTCCTGGATTACTCATGCCAAACACTCAGAGCTTGGCCTTGACAAAGAAACTTACGGCCAACTGGCAAAACCAAGTAAGAATAATCCGGTCGCCTATTACGCATCAGTTGACGAAACTCTTTATGCTAATATAGTAATGAAATACATGATGCCGGGGCATGAACCAGCTCAAGATACTCCGGCGGAGACGACACCCGAGAAGAAGATGGATACCGATCATATGAATCATATGCAGCACATGGAACATATGGAGACGGGAACATACTAATGCAGTTATTTGCTACACTCTTTGGCCGATTAAGCGCCGACGCATTTCCGAAAGATCTGGTAACAATCGTTGGTGCGCTCGGCATGGTATTGGGCGCATGTGCAGTAGTGGTACTGCTGACGTACTTCAAAAAATGGAGATGGCTGTGGCGCGAATGGCTTACTACCGTTGACCATAAAAAAATTGGCGTTATGTATTTGGCGGTGGCCGCCCTCATGATGTTGCGGGGTTTTGCCGATGTACTAATGATGCGTGCCCAACAAGCTACGGCTGTAGGGAACTCAGGAGGAGTAATCAGTACCGATACGTTCCAACAAGTGTTTTCAGCGCATGGGACGATTATGATCTTTTTTGTGGCTATGGGGCTGATGTTTGGCATCATTAACCTGGTAATACCGCTCATGATTGGCTCGCGTGACGTGGCATTTCCGTTTCTAAACGCCACCAGCTTCTGGCTCTACGCTGCCGGCATGATCTTGGTTAACCTATCGTTAGGAATTGGTGAGTTTTCGGCCGCAGGTTGGCTGGCGTATCCACCGCTTTCTGAGCTGCAGTTTAGTCCAGGCGTAGGGGTAGATTACTGGATTTGGAGTTTGCAGATTGCTGGTGTCGGGAGTCTGCTGTCGGGCGTTAACTTTTTCGTGACTATCATAAAAATGCGTTGCAAGGGTATGACACCCATGAAAATGCCGTTGTTTGTATGGAGCGTACTGGTGACGATGGCGATGGTGATTTTTGCGTTTCCTATTCTGACGGGTACGCTTGCGATGTTGGCGCTTGACCGGACAATGGGCATGCACTTTTTTACCGCCGGTTTTGGCGGCAATATGATGATGTATGTAAATCTGATATGGGCATGGGGACACCCGGAGGTATATATTTTGGTGTTGCCAGCTTTTGGTGTGTATTCAGAAATCGTGGCCACCTTTTCACGCAAACGGTTGTTCGGCTACAGCTCTATGGTTTGGGCGTTGGTATCAATCGGCGTGTTGTCGTTTACAGTGTGGCTACACCACTTCTTTACCATGGGTGGCGGGGCAGACGTGAATGCCTTTTTTGGTATTATGACAATGATTATCGGCATACCAACTGGTGTGAAGATTTTTAACTGGCTGTTCACGATGTATCAAGGGCGTATTACCTTTGCGAGTCCCATGATCTGGTTTCTCGGGTTTGTGTTTTTATTTACACTCGGCGGGGTGGCGGGAGTGATGCTGTCGGTGCCGGCGATAGATTATCAAGTACATAACAGCTTGTTCCTAGTGGCGCACTTCCATACTATGATTGTGGCTGGCGTGGTGTTCGGGTTTTTTGCCGGTATTACGTATTGGTTTCCGAAGATTTTTGGGTTCACGCTGCATGAAGGCTTGGGTAAAGCGGCCGCGTGGTGTTGGATCGTTGGGTTTACGTTAGCATTTGGCCCGCTCTATATCCTCGGCTTTATGGGCGCAACACGTCGTCTGGATCACTATGCGGCGTCTACCGGCTGGCAGCCGCTGTTTATTGTAGCCGGTATTGGTGCGCTGGTCATTGGTATTGGTGCGCTGTTGCAGGCAACGCAGATAGTCGTAAGTATCTGGAAACGTAAAGAAAATAGAGACCTAACAGGCGATCCTTGGGATGGCCGTACGCTTGAGTGGTCTTTGCCTTCGCCAGTACCAGTGTATAACTTTGCGATCCTTCCAGAAGTGACTGAACGCGATGCGTTTTACCAGATGAAACAAGTTGGCACAGTGCAACAATCTGTGACATATGAAGACATCGTGTTGCCTAAAAACACGCCGTTTGGCATGATCATTGCCGGATTTGCACTTCTTGCCGGATTTAGTATCGTATGGCATATTTGGTGGTTGGCAGCCTGCGGCCTGATTGCTGCAATCACAGCGGTGATTATCCGATGCAGTGACGACCATACAGAATATGTCCTAAAAGCGGCGGAAGTAGCTAGACTGGAATTGCAATTACAAAATAGGGAGCAGTCCGTATGAGTCTTTCCAGTACAGACCACCAAGCGCACCTCGACCATGCCGAAGAAAAAACAGTGTTTGGGTTTTGGGTTTACCTGATGACAGACTGTGTATTATTCGCAAGCCTGTTCGCTACCTATGCGGTGCTTCGCAATAATGTCTATGGTGGCTCGACAGGCTCGACACTGTTCGATTTGCCTATGGTGCTTGTGGAAACGATGATACTGCTGGCGAGTAGTTTTACCTGTGGACTGGCTTACTATTGGGCGAGACGAGGGAATGTTAACCAAGCGGTGATATGGAATGTAATTACATTTTTGCTGGGTGCATTATTTTTGGCGATAGAGTTCAGGGAATTTCATACATTAGTAGCTGAGGGTAACAGCTGGCAGCGCAGCGGTTTTTTGACCAGCTTTTTCACGCTTGTCGGAACACACGGGGCGCATATCCTGGTAGGGCTTATATGGCTGGCGGTTATGATCCGGCAAATTATGAGCAAAGGACTCACTCGGCATGTCATGCGGCGGCTGACACTGTTTGGGATGTATTGGCACTTCCTTGATCTGGTATGGATATTTATCTTTACCATTGTTTATCTGATGGGAGTAATAAAGCTATGAGTAAGTCTAGCCGCACACTTGCTAGCCCTAACGATCTGCTTGCTTCATACGTAGTAGGGTTTATTCTATCAATCGTCCTAACCACCGTGGCTTACGTGGCAGTAAGCGCTGAACTGTTGAGCGGTTGGGGACTTGTTTGCGTCATTGTGGCGCTTGCAGTTATGCAGGCCGTAGTGCAGCTGACGTTCTTCCTCGATCTTGGCAGCGAGCGAAAACCGCATATGAGGAGTAGTGTTATGGCATGTATGCTGCTGATAGTAGTGATTGTCATTGGAGGGTCGCTGTGGATCATGCATAGCTTAAACTACCGAATGGATATGCACCAGATGCAACAATACATGTACGAACAAGACGGACTATAGTGGCCGGCATAGTTAAACAATACTATTCATTAACGAAACCTCACGTTACGTATGGGAATGTATTGAGCACTGCTGCCGGCTTTTTATTGGCGGCTGGCAATGCGCATAGCTTTGACGTTTGGCTGTTTGCGGCCGCTATTACCGGAACGACCTTAGTGATCGCTGCTGCATGTGTGCTCAACAACTATCTTGACCAAGATATTGACCGTGTTATGGAGCGTACTAAAACAAGAGTGGTTGCGAGCGGACAGTTACCAGGCCGCAACGCCGTTGTTTTCTCTATACTTCTCGGTATTGTCGGTATTGTCGTATTGGCAGTATGGGTTAACTGGCTGGTGGTAGCAATTGGTACGATTGGATTCGTAACGTATGTTTGGCTGTATGGCGCGTGGTCTAAACGTCGTTCGGTTCATGGCACGCTGGTGGGGAGCATATCGGGTGCTTTGCCGATTGTGGCTGGCTACTGTGCTGCCACTAACACTATTGATGTGGCGGCCGTGTTACTTTTTGCTTGTTTGTTCTTTTGGCAGTTTCCGGAGTTTTACTCTATCTCTATTTATCGCCGCAAAGAGTATAAAGCCGCCAAGATTCCTGTGATGTCAGTCGCAGTGTCAGTTAAAAGTACCATCAATCAGATCTTCATATATACGGTGTTATTTGTGGTATCAAGTTTGATGCTTGCTGTAGCTGGTTACACGGGATATGTGTATGCTGTGGTCATGGGAACGCTAGGGCTGTATTGGATCTGGCTGGCAGCTCAAGGGTTCAAAACCAGAGATAGCGAGGCGTGGGCTCGGATGATGTTCCATAAAGCATTGCTAGTGCTGATGATGTTTTCTGTAATGTTGCCGCTCGGTGCAGTGCTGCCCTAAAGAGTCGGGAAGTTGTCGCCAAGCGCCATCATTTGGTATTGCTGGGGGAGGTTGACGAGAGTGTTTGCTAGGTTATTAACCTTACACTTTTTAATGATAACGGCTGCTTTTTGGTTAAGCGTGTGAATATGGGCGAAGGTTTTCTCTACGGCTTTATCAGCGAGAAGCAACTGTAAAATAGCAGTTGTGTCTGATTGGCGTATGAGACGAGTCAACTTTTCTTTATTACTACCCGCAAGCGCATGCAGTACCGGCAATGTGTATACCCCCTCTTTGATATCGTTGCCGATTGGCTTTCCGATTTGCTCTGAAGTAGCAAATAAATCAAGAAGGTCATCAATAATCTGGAAGCTAGTGCCGAATATCTCACCATAGGTAGCCAGATGACTGATTTGTTGAGGAGTAGCCTGAGCGCATGCTCCGCCCATCGCACAGGCTGCGCCGAACAGGGCGCCACTTTTTTTGCGAATAGACTCAAGGTATCCCTCGGTGCTTCGGTTGAGATTAAAAGTAGTGGCTGTTTCCTGGCTTTGGCCTACACAGACGTTGGCAAAAGCGCTCGCCAGAATACTGCCCGCTTGGGGTTGGGCATCTATGGCGAGTCGCAGGCCGGTAGCTATAAGGTAATCACCGACAAGTAACGCTTGATCGGATCCTTCCAGCGCATTAATGGTGGCAATAGTATGGCGCGTTGTGGAGTTATCAATAATATCGTCATGAATTAACGAAGCGATGTGTAGAAGTTCCACCGCGGCTGCAGCTTTAACCACCGTCGTGTCTACGCGCTTGCCCAAACACTGTACGACAGCAATAACGAGCGCAGGCCGTAACCGTTTGCCGCTGGCTTGCAGTGTCCGTAGAGCCGGGCGGGTAATCGTACTGTCAGAACCCTGCAGCTCGTTTGCCATAACGCGTTCAACTTCCTGTAGATAAGGTAGCGTAGCGGATAATCCTAATGTAGCTATGGTCTTGTTGGCGTTCATCTGTCTAGTGTAGCAGACAAGGAGTAGCGTTCTCGAGAGACAAGACTTAAATGTTTGCCAGTTGACTACGCGCTTGCCTAACTAGACGCTGAAGGGTTAATTTGTTACAATCGTTCCGCTTGGGTGGCGTTTTATTGGGGAGTGGCCAAGTGGTAAGGCACCAGGTTCTGGTCCTGGCATTCGGGGGTTCGAATCCCTCCTCCCCAGCCAGATGCAGGACTAACATAAGTATTTAAAGATAGTGATATATATCACAGTGTTAATGGCAGTAGTATGGGAGTAGCGAGAGGGAGGAGGGATTCTAAAGCTCGCTACCTCACGTTATAAATGTTGCGAAAATAGGTAAATCTGACCGTATGTAGTAAGCTAACCTTAAGAGGAACTAAACTAGTATGAGAATATTTAAAAAGGCTTTAGTAACTGTATTAACTGTTACGTTTACGATTGGCCTCACCACGCCAATTACAGCCTTCGCAGCCACTTCGCCAACACTAGGCACAGTAGGAAGTTATTCGGTTCTGGGCCACACAACAGTGACAAATACCGGTGGAACCACAATGCCCGGAGACCTGGGCATCAGTATCGGCGGCGCCCCAACTGGTTTCCCCCCGGGTAGCGTTGGCCCCCCCTGGCACAATTCGTAACGCCGGAGATTCGCTTGCGGCTCAAAATGCCAACACCGCTGCTTTCGGTTTTATCGACCAGGGTTGTGATACTACCTATGCGGGCACCCAGGACTTGGTCGGCTTCAATCTCGTACCCGGTGTTTACTGCGCGGATGCCTTTGAGTTATCGGGAACGCTTACCCTCAATGGGAGCACGTCCGACGTCTGGATTTTTAAGTCAGCGGCGACACTTATTACTTCAGGCACAGCCAACGTAGTGGGTGGTGACCCATGCAATGTGTGGTGGCGAGTGGTCAGCTCTGCAACTCTCGGTACAAACACTTCGTTGATAGGAAGTGTTCTTGCGTCCACATCCATCTCGCTGCAGACCGGAGCAAGCTTGAACGGCCGGGTCTTGGCACAAACCGGTGCGGTGACGCTAGATTCCAACACCATAACCGGATCGACATGTCTAGGAACATCTACTTTTGGCCCGAATGATAGTGGTAGTTCTACTACCGTGCCAGGACTGCCAAATACTGGAATTGCTCCTGAGCACAAAGGCAGCACCCCATGGGTCATCATCATTCCAGCTGGAACTTTGATTGGCTTAGCATTATCCTACGTAGTTCGAAAGAAACGGGCAATTTAGCCCAAACACCGCAAAGGGCTAATAAACGGGTTAACCCAGCCTTATGAATTTACCGAAAATTTCATCAAGACGAAGACTACTGCTCGTTACTCTTGCGGGGTTTGCGCTTTGCATCACGTTTATTTTTTATCTAATCTTAAAAAGCCCAATCCACAATAACTCGGCACCGATTACCACATACGATGATACTCTTCATAAACCAGAAAAGGTAAACTTTGGGTTTCCGGTGCGTCTCAAAATTCCAACCATAAATGTCGATGCCGCTCTTGACCATGTGGGTCTTACTCCTGGTGGAGACTTAGATATACCAAAAAGCCCCGTTAATGCCGGCTGGTATGACCATGGGCCCCGTCCCGGGGAAAAGGGCAGCTCTGTTATTGACGGGCACTTCGGCTACAAAAATAACATACCGGCAGTATTTGATAATTTACATAAATTGCAAAAAGGAGACAAACTATACGTCGAAGATGAAAGAGGAACGACTATTACCTTCGTGGTACGTAAACTCAGTACGTATAGACAGAATGAGGATCACTCGGATGTGTTTCGTCCAAGCGACGGAAAAGCACACCTCAATCTCATTACTTGCCAAGGAGTTTGGAATCAGGCAGTAAAAAGTTACTCCACTCGGCTTGTAGTATTTGCTGATAAAGAAGTGTAAGGCTTAAACACGGCACATTAGCTTGCAACACAAGATTCACAAGGTTCCAGACCCATATGCTCAGCCAAACGAAACACCTCTTCGGCTATGACTTTGCTCCAGCGATATTCACCATCCAGAAAGTACCGAACTTGTCGGTACACATACCAAAAGTGTCTCCCCAAGGAGCTTTTGTGAGTGGCTGTTCTTCTTTACCACCATCGACAAGCTTTTTGTAGTAGCCTGTTAGTTCCTCCTCGTTGTCACCACTCAGCGATATGCTCATATTTGTTCCGGCTACGTACTCTCTCATTCCGGTGGCCGCGTCAGAAGCCATGAGTGTAATGCCATTTTCGGCTACGAGCGCCGCATGCATAATTTGGTCAGGTTTGACGCCATGATCAGTCATACCGGCTTCTCCAAAAGTGGAAAGGTCTAATTGTCCACCAAAGACTGTTTTGTAAAATTCCATCGCTTCACGGGCATTGCCCTCAAAACTAAGGTACGGATTGAGTTTAGATTGCATATTTTCTCCTAATCATTACGTTTCAGTATTTATTATACGCTGAGAGCATATTAAGCCCATTCTAACACTGTCAATAATACCTAACCAAGTCGAAGACTAAAGGCTGCTTTTTTGCTCCCGCAATATTTTCTCCATGGCTTTTCCTTTTGCTAACTCATCAATTAGCTTATCTAAGTAGCGAATTTCCTGCATGGTTGGTTCTTGGATGTCTTCCACGCGGACGCCGCAAATCACACCTGTGATTAATCGTCGCGAAGGATTCATTCGGGGAGACTGTTTGTAGAAAGTCTCAAGGTCTGTTTGTTTTTCCAATTCAGCTTCTAAGCCTTCTTGGCTATAGCCTGTCAGCCAGCAGATAATTTCATCAACTTCTGTCCTCGAGCGACCTTTTTTCTCTGCCTTGGCGACGTAAAGGGGATAGATGCTTGCAAAACTTATTGTATAGATCCGATGTTTTGCCATAATACCTTCCTGTTTTTCTTTATTTTAGCACGGAGGTATTGGAGCGAGACAATATAGCGTAGTGAGCGAAAGGTGCCTGACCGCAATGCTCAATGACTTGAGATTCGAACTCCTTGACTATTGCGCCTAGTCAACTTCTTATATCTACAAGAGTTATTAGCTGACCTCCCCTATATAATTTTTGAGCATCTCAGTTTTAATTTTTTCAACGTTATGTAGTCCCTGACCCATAATCCATGCTAGTTTTACTTCGGTTGCAACATCTGTCATGTCCCCAGCAAGGCTTGCTCCGGCATATATAGGGGCCTGTCCTGTTTCATAAACAGTTTGCACGGTCTTTCCGCCCGCAAATCTTGACGTAATAATGACCGGCTTACCGGCGGTAACTGCTTCTTGTATTACAGGAATCAGGGAGTGTTTACCCTCTGACGGTACAATACCTGCTCCAAACGAGCGCAGGATAATGCCTGCGCAGTGAGATGAATTGGCTAATTCGCGTATCATCTGTGGATTAAGCCCAGGCTTTGTGTCGATAGTCATAATATTGGATGAAAATGTATTCTGGGGCTTAGGGATCGTGTAAATATGTTGTTTATTTGGTAATTTTCTCACGAACGGGCTAAAAGTAATGCCTGCAGATGTAATGACTCCGAGGTTAGGAAAAGCTGGTGAATCAAACGCATCAAAACCAAACTCACTCTTTTTGATTGTTCTAACCGCACGTAATACTCGGTTTGAAAACACAATCATAACTTCGTTGATACAATCATCAATGGCTTGTAGTGCTACCTTCATCGTACGTTCTAAGTTTACCCTAGCATCTCCCCCTAAATCAGTCATTGGTGATTGAGCACCAGTGAACATAATTGGTTTACTTAACTGCTGACCAAAAGCAAACGCCACGGCTGTAGCTGTGTGAGACATAGTATCGGTGCCGTGTGTAATTATGAATCCATCATAATTAGGATATAGCTCAGCTATTTTGTTGATTAAAAGTTGCCAGTCAGCGGGATTAAGGTTAGTGCTGTCCTTGTTTTGTAGCTGAATGATGTCGAGTTTTGCATCTAACCCCCGCAATAACGGAACTTGTGCTACCAGTTCATTCGCAGTACGGGCAGGTGCCAGAAAACCCCGGTCATTTCTCACCATAGCAATAGTGCCACCAAAACCAATAAATGCTATTCTTTTTTGCATAGTAGTTATTATAGCCCGCGCTAAGGTTTTTGCTAAAAACTATATATTGCAAGACTATGTAGCTATGTATGATTTCCGCCCGTACTCTTCGCTTAAAAGAACTTTACTTCATGCCTACACTGTAGTCGAGCTATATCCTAATTATGATGGATCCCTGAGTGCAAAGAACCAGATTAGGTTGCTGAATCGTAAACGCGTTGCAGTTTGGCGATGTCAAATTTTTTCATTTGCATGAAAGCAGCCGTAACACGTTCAACCTGTTCTGGCGTGCCTTGTTTGAGCATATCGTTCAGTACGGCGGGAGATATTTGCCAGCTGACGCCGTATTTGTCTTGTAACCAGCCGCAGGCTTCTGCTTCGGGCAGGGCTGACAGTTTTTGCCAGTAGGTATCGATTTCTTCCTGAGTTTCGCACTCTACCAGCAGAGACACGCCTGGCGTGAAAGTAAACTCATGTGCCTGGGCACTATCCATAGAAGCCAGTTGCTGCCCTAGCAGCGTAAATTCTCCGTATGACACACTGCCTTCTTTGTCTGGTCCTTGGCTGGCTTGGTAGCGGGCGATTGAACCAACAGCGGAGTCAGGGAGAATAGATGTGTAAAAATTCATAGCTTCTTCGGCTTTGCCACACACGTGCTGAGTAAACATCAATGAGGGTACGATCTTTTGGGTAATTTCACCTTCAGCCAGAATAATCTGCCAAGAGACACCGAACTTATCACTGAGCCAACCGTAACGCTTACTAAACGGATACGTATCAAGCGGCATGAGTACCTTAGCGTCGTCAGACAACTTACCCCACAACTTATCAACTTCATCAGCGCTGCTGCAACGCACGAAAAATGAAATAGCGGGCGTGATAGAAAACACTGATCCCCCATTAATACCGACAAACCGCATACCTTCTATTTCAAATTCCACGGTCATGACTTGGCCGGCTTGATGGCCATGCTGTTCTTTACCAGCGTCGGTGTAGTAATCAGTTCGAGTCACCCGAGCGTTTTCAAATGCCGCTATATAAAAACCGGCTGCTTCCTCTGCTTGGTCGTTAAACCACAGATTCGGAACAATGTGCTTCATACCCCTCCTTTGCTTAGTCTATGTGGTCATTCTAACCCATATTGCTTAAGGTTTGTAGGGCGAGCTAGAAGTAACCAAGGCTTAACTAACAGACATAGGTTACTAAAGCAGGCATGCTTGATTTATCCAAGTTGCTGCTATAGAATTCCGCTTATGAAATACTTTCAAAAAACATCGTCTCTCATCATATTATTTTCGGTAGC
>CAZHPF010000003.1:0-28137 GCA_964534095.1 uncultured Candidatus Saccharibacteria bacterium | reverse complement strand
CAAGCAATCTAAAACTTTTCGTGACAACCAGGCTGAAATGAGCCAGGAACTTATCATGGACAGCGGCGACCAGGAGCGCGAACGCGGCATCACCATTACGGCTAAAATTACCGCTGTACAACACGAAGATTACCGCATCAACATCATTGATACGCCAGGACACGCCGACTTTTCCGGTGAAGTCGAGCGTACCCTCAATATGGCTGATGGGTGCTTACTGATCGTCGATGCCCAAGAAGGCCCTATGCCGCAAACCAAATTTGTGCTTACCAAGGCACTCGCCAACGAGCTAAAACCGATTGTTGTCATCAACAAAATCGACAAGCCTGGCGCTCGCATTAAAGAAGTTGAAGACGAACTTGCCGACCTGTTTTTAGAACTGGCAGTACACGAAGATCAGTTGCATTACCCTGTCTATTATGCCATTGGCCGCGAAGGGAAGTCTTGGGCAACCGCGCCTGCTGCCCCCGATGAAAAAGCAGATCTAGAGCCGATATTTGAGGCTATTATCAACCATGTACCGGCTCCGACAGTAGAGTTGGAATCACCTTTCCAAATGCTAGTAACAGCACTTGCTTGGGATAACTTTAAAGGCAAGTACGCCATTGGCCGCATCACGCGCGGTGCTGTCAAAGCGGGAAGCCAGCTCGCCCTGTGCAAAAAAGACGGATCAGTCTCTAAAGCCAAAGTTGACAACGTATTTATGAGCCAAGGCGTAAGCCGGTTTGAAGTTGACGGCGGCGTAGCGGGTGATATTGTGCAGCTGACCGGTATTGCCGATGCCCAGATCGGCGAAACGCTGTGCGATGTAAACAATCCCGACCCGCTGCCGGTTATAGAAATAGAAGACCCTACGCTTAAAATTTACCTCGGTCCCAATACGAGTCCGTTCAAAGGCCTAGAGGGCGAGTTCAACACCAGCCGCCAGATTGGCGAGCGCTTGCAAAAAGAGCTTGAGGTTAACGTAGGGTTACGCGTGGAAGAGGAAGGCATTGGCTTTTTGGTCTCCGGCCGCGGCGAACTGCACCTGAGCGTACTAATCGAAACGATGCGCCGCGAGGGCTATGAGTTTGAGGTAGGTCGGCCGCAGGTTGTTACGCGGCAAAAAGACGGCGTCACGGAAGAGCCGCTCGAAGAAGTCATTATCGAAGTACCGGCTGAACATGTCGGAGCAGTCCAAATGGAACTTGGTACGCGCCGTGCAGTACTAAAAGAACAGTTTGCTAGTCCCAAAGGTATCACCAAGCTTGTCTATGAAATGCCCACCAGGGCGCTGCTCGGGATGCGCAATATCTTGCTGACTAATACCAAGGGTACGATTATCATGAACAGCTTGATGGTTGGCTACCAGCCGCAAGGTTCCGCGCTGGATCAGCTTCGAAGCGGTGTACTGATCGCTTACGAAACCGGCACCACTACGCCATACTCCTTGCAAACCGCCGAAGAACGGGGCACGGTATTCGTTGGCCCTGCCGAAAAAGTGTATGCTGGGCAAATTGTCGGCCTCAATCGTCGCCAAGAGGACATGGAGATAAACGTCTGTAAAGCCAAGCATCTTACCAACATGCGCAGCAGCTCATCTGACGGGGTAGTGCAGTTGACGCCACCGGTTATCTTTAGTCTGGAAGAATGCTTGGACTTTATTGAAAACGATGAACTGTTAGAAGTAACGCCAAAGTCACTGCGCCTGCGCAAGCGTGAGCTTGATCCTAACCAACGCAAACGCCAAAAGTAATAACAGACCTCAGAGTTAACTCAGCTTTAACTCTGATTTAACTCTGAGGTCAAGCCATCCTATAGTTTGACACAACCAGACCACATATGATTGACTAACAAACATGGCGTTAAACACAAACACTTCCACGGCTCTTCGAACAAAAACGTGGCGTTTGGCGCAAGCTCATTTTGTGTACGTCAGTCTGCTAGCTTTACAAATTATTATGTATGACGCATGGAAACTCATTAACCCTGACTTTGTTCTTCGCCGATGGGGAATTACAGCACTGCTGTTAGTAGTAACGACAGGCGTGTGGCTGATAACGCGCCTTAAACCCAGGGCTGCGCACACGTATACTCTACTTATATACTCACTGATCCTTGCCGATATTGCGGTGGCGTCACTAACGGTCTATACCCAGCGCGGCATGGCTAGCCGGGCGGTTGCTTTGTATGCGGTGCCTATTATTGTGTCAGCGGTGTTCTTACGGCGTGCCGCACTGTTTGCAACGGCGCTAGTGTCTATCGCCGCCTATACTACGACCGCCATGATGTATTTTGTGTGGAATTTTAACGAAGGCTATAAAGTTGAGCTGTATGGCGAGATAGGCTTTTACTCGGCGAGCTTTTTGTTATTGGCAAGTTTGCTCTGGATAGTGGTCAGAGCGCGGCAAAAGCGCTAAGCCTGGGCATGACCGAGGTTGTCTGACTCATCCTCAATCTCGTGGCCAATGATTTCCTCGATCAAATCCTCAATGGTAACAATCCCGACAATCTTGCCGTTGCGCTCTACCGGCATAAGGTGCGAACGCGCGCTGATAAACTTGCGGAATAATGTATCAAGCGCAGTCATACTGCCAATTGTTTTCGTGGGGTGAATGGGCAACGTGGTTATGGGGTGAGGGTCAGACTCAAAATCAATATCCACCAGGTCTTTCATGAGTAGTACTCCTTGACATGATGTCCTGGTTTTATTGAACACCGGTATGCGGCTCCAGGCACGTCGTTTTATTTCATCTATCCTATCGCCGTCAATCATCGTGTCTTCACTCAGCCAGTAGACATTTCTGATAGGGGTCATAATAGTTTTGGTACGCTTGTCGCTGAGGCTTAAGGTGCTTTTCATGATTTCTACTTCGTCTTCATCAAGTTCGCTGGTAGCAGCAGCCCCTAAATGTTCACTGATAATAAGCCCCAGCTCACGGCGGCTGTGCAAATGTTTGTGCTCTTCGCCCACAAGCTTGTCGAGCAAGAGCTGCAACGGTTTAGAGATAGGATATGTAAACGCGATCATAAAACGCATGAGAGGGGCAAGTGTGCCGCAATACGTGAGGGCAATGCGGCTGAATAATGCCTGAGGAAGAATTTCTCCGAATATAACAATCAGTAGCGTGCTGATAAGCCCTGCCAGTATGCCAGTCATATGATGTTCAAGTACAAGTGAAGTAGCTGAAACCACAGCAACGTTAAACAGCAAGATGCTCACCAAGCTAAGGTGGCTGTTACGGCGCAAAGGGAGTACTTTTTTTGCTAAGACGTTGCCCAAAGAAGCTTTACGTTCCAGCTCGTCAGTACGCAAGCTAAGCAAGGCAATGTTCAGACCCGAACATATGCCTGAGATAGCCACAAGGACAGTTACTTGAAGAATGACTAAAGCTTGTTCCATCGGTAGTAATCCCATTGTAGCATGCTTATGCATACGAACCGTAGTAATACAAAAATAGTGACAAAAATCACAAGTCTCTAGACTTGCAAAAGCCCGTGGGAAGGCATAAGCTGAATGTGGAAGTGTGAGGCTTCCGATTGACCCTGGGCATAGCCCGGGGTCATTGTTTTTACAAACTAGTACGTTGGCGGCATTGGGCGCAGTAGCCCTGCAACTCCAAGCTGTGATCAGAAATTTTAAAATTTAACGTGTTGGCAAGCTGCTCAAGCGCAGCTTCTATGGCAGGGATCTCGTTGAACTCAATAACACGCTCACAGCCTAGACAAACCGCGTGATGGTGATGTCCTTTAAAGATGTCGCTGAGTTCAAGCCTATATTTCCAGCCGATAGCGACTTTTTGGACAATGTTGAGTTTTTCGAGCAGCTCAACCGAACGGTACACACTCGCGCGATCGCATGCCGTCGCCACGCTTTTAACTAGCTCACCCATACTCATGCTTTCGTGGGTGTTAAGCGATTCAAACACTTGCTGGCGGGCTTTGGTCAGACTATAGCCGTTGCCCTTAACGATTGATGCAAAAATTGTATTACTTGCGACCATGTTGCACAGCTTAACATAATTGCGACACTTTTGCATTAATGTGAATGTATTTTTACTATAAAGAGGACACATTACGTAACATAAGGATAAAAACATGGCAAACTACGGAATAGTTATTTTTTACTCATTGATTGGTGGCGTGTTCTCACTGATTGGCGGAGTACTGTTACTTAGCAAGAAGTCATTAGCACAAAAACTAGCTGAGTATGCGACACCGTTTGCAGCAGGCGCACTCCTAGCAGCAGTCTTTTTAGACCTGCTCAAAGAAGGCGCAGAAGTTGCGTCGGTAGACAGCGTGATGCTATCGGCACTAATCGGAATATTAATCTTCTTTTTTGCGGAACGGTTTTTGCACTGGTTTCACCATCACCATGAACACAAAGACAAAAAGACCGACCCAACCGCCGGCCTCGTTGTCGTAGGTGATACGCTGCATAATGCAATGGACGGGGTGGCCATAGCTGCTGCCTTTCTAGTTAGTGTCCCTACCGGTATTGTGACGACACTAGCGGTTGCTGCACACGAATTGCCACAAGAAGTAGGGGATTTTGGCCTGCTGTTATCCAAAGGAATGAACCGCCGCAAAGTACTGCTTGTTAATGTCATGAGTGCGCTTGCCACTACTGTTATGGCCGTGATTACCTTTGCCTTAGGCAGCGGAGATCGGTTGCCAGTAGGGGCGTTGCTGGGTCTCAGTGCAGGCTTTTTGCTCTATATTGCGCTCAGCGATATCATTCCTACTATCCACGAAAAGTCGCCCAAAAAACGATTGTTTTCACTGCAGCCGATATTATTGGTATTGGGGGTGGTGATAGTGGGGTTGGCTATCAATCTGTCCCATCGCTATATCCACGATGCGGGTCACACTCATGAGCAAGTTGAGCATTCTCACGATGAATCTTCTCATGACCACGAAGAACACGCCGACCATGACCACGAAAGTCATTACTAGTCTGTTGCTAGGCGATTGCCTGCTCGTATCGTAAAATAGTAGACATGCTGATTGTGGTTATTGTATTAGGGATTATCAATGCTTTGTTGTTGCTGTTTGTCGTGCTGAAAACTCGTCGGCCGCAAGAAGACAGCTCCAGTGCCCTGTTGCTCAAGCAAGACCTTACTAACATATCCAGTAATATGAACGAGCTACGCGACAGTCTACAAAAACAGCTAGATGTTAAGCTAAGCCAGTCAAACAGACAGATGGTAGACCAGTTCCAGGAAAGCGCCAAGATCATTAAGGATGTCACGACCAAACTTACGTCACTTGAGAAAACCAACCAACAAGTCGGCGATATCGCCAGCGAACTGAAGACACTCCAAAACGTGCTCCAAAACCCAAAGCAGCGCGGCGGTGTGGGCGAGTACTATTTGCAAACAGTGCTCGAAAACATTATGCCGCCCGGCCATTTCAAACTGCAGTATACGTTCAAGAACGGCGACATCGTAGACGCAGCTATATTCGTCGATAAAAAGATACTACCAGTAGATAGCAAATTCAGTCTGGAAAACTACAACCGCCTAGTAGAGGAAAAAGACAAAGACAAACGCGAATCGCTCGCCAAGCTGTTCAAAGCTGATTTAAAAAGTCGCATAGACGAAACAGCCAAATACATCCGCCCTAGTGAGAATACTATGGATTTTGCTTTTATGTTCATCCCATCGGAGGCAATTTATTATGACCTGCTCATAAATAAGGTAGGTATCACAAATACGTCGGCACGCGATTTGCTGGAGTATGCCTTTCGCGATAAAAACGTCATTATCGTCAGTCCTACGACGTTCATGGCATATTTACAAACGGTGCTGCAGGGACTTCGCAGCCTGCAAATTGAAGAAACCGCCAAAGAAATCCAAATACGCGTCGGACAGCTCGGTAAACACATCGGCGCATACGAAACATTTATGCAAAAACTAGGTAACAGCCTTGGTACGACGGTTAACCACTACAACACGGCACACAAAGAGCTGGGGAAAATCGATAAAGATGTTGTCAAAATAGCACATAGCAGTCCAAGTGTAGAGCCATTGATACTAGATAAGCCTAAAGATGGAGAGGAGGCCTGACGTGCCTATCAAAAAGCAACCCCCCAGCAAACTAACTGCTGTCTCGAAGCTGGACAAGATGCTCCCGTGGTTGCTTATTGTAGCCGGGATTATTGGTCTAGCGGCCTCGTTTGTACTTATGATGGACAAGATCGCTATACTCAAAGACCCTAGCTATCAGCCGTCGTGTAATATTAACCCCATTATTGCCTGCGGCTCAGTGATTGTCACCTCGCAAGCCAATGCATTTGGATTTCCTAACCCCATTATTGGGTTAATTGGATTTTCTGTCCTTATAACTGTCGGAGTGACGTGGCTCAGTGGTGTACGAAGCCAAAAGGCTTGGTATTGGCGCACATTCCTTAGTGCTACCTTACTGGCAACTGTGTTTATACATTGGCTGATGTTCCAAACTATTTATCGGATAGAGGCACTGTGTCCGTATTGTATGATCGTGTGGGTGGTGACTATTGCCACCTTTTGGTATTCGCTTTTGTGGACGATTCGACGGAAGTACCTCCGCGTACCCGCTTTTCTTAACAAGCTTGTTGCATTTGCCAACCAGAACCATCTGGGCGTACTGATTGTGTGGTATCTGGCAATTATGGGACTGATTCTCAATCACTTCTGGTACTACTTTGGCGGCTGAAGACAAAATAATCTTACCTCTTTGCAGTAGCTCGTATTGGTAGTCATAGGGCAAAATTTGGGTGGCTATGGTTTGCACTGCACGAGGTCGATCATAAGGGCGGCCGTCCAGCTAAAATTTGGTGCGCCAATTCCTGTCCCGTCTAGAGGGTTAAAATACTCATAACAGCCCGATTGTTTCACCATATCAATACTAGAGGCAGTTAGTTGTTCAGCCAATTCGTCAAACCCGTAGCGCTTTAGCCCTTCTATGACAAGCCAATTGGTATTAAGCCAAGTGGGTCCTTGCCAGTAGCGTAATGGGTCAAACCACGGAGTGTTTTGCGGAACGCTAGGCACTGGATACTTTGTACCGAACGCATGAGTATCCGTGAGTAACTTCACAAGCTGCTTGGCTCGTTTTTCAGAAATAGCACCGCTGTAAAGCGGAATAAGCGTAGCAATGCTGGGTTCTTTGAGCAGGCGATGGGTAATAAACTCGCGACTGTAATATTGGCCAGATGAAGAATCCCATAGTTCTTCGAGTGCTTCTTCGGTTTGCTTGGCTTGTGCCACGAATGTTGCCGGCAATTCGTTGCGAAGTGTTTTGGCAATAGTGTGTAAGTGCTGGTTGGCACGCATAAAAATACTGTTAAACGTCACATCCTCAATCGCGAAGAGTGAATGGTTTAATATTCGCTGTATGTCGTAGTTTTTGCGCCGCAAGCGCCGCTGTGCGCTGAACAAGGCCAACATGTCGGTTATGTGCGCACGTTGTCTCTCCGCCACAAATCGCGTATCGCGCCGGAACAAAGAGGGCAGCCACTGGGCGTGTAGTACCTCAAGTGTACGGATCCACCAGGTTCTTTGGTTATCACGCAGCTCACTCATCCACGGCGGTGTGTTGTCGAGCCCGACTTCCCAGGGATGGATTTGCAACACTAAGCCCTCTTGATGTGGGTCACGTTCGGCATAGAGCCATTGATGATACGCTAAAATAGACGGATAGACGCGTTTATACCAGCTTCGTCGTTCCGAGACTTTCATCTTTTGGCCGATTTGCACGACTGCTTCGGCGATAAGTGGCGGCTGCGTGATGCCACTCGTATAAACACCGTCCGGCGAGTTAGGGTTGAGCCAACTGCGCCATATGTTGGCGTCGTGTGAGTGGGAAGAGCTGCTAAGTATCATATGTGGAATCATACCGTTGTGCCACTGACCCTCTAGCAAGCTAAGAATTTCCGTCTTAGCTCGTTCAATATCAATATGTCGCAGGCCGATAGCTGTAAAACAACTGTCCCATAACCATTGGTGAGGGTAGAGCCCTTTCGCCGGAATAGTGTATTTGCCGCGATCATTAGCGCGCAGTACTGCTTCGCATCGCTCAATAATGTTGGGCAGTTCAGCCGTGTCTTTTTGCATCTTTGATAGTATACCGTACTCGTATCCCCTTATGCTTGCAAAGCAAAACCGGCAGGCTATACTTTTGCTATGAGTTTTATTACGCCAGGAGCAGTTGATCTGCATGTGCACTTACGTGAGCCAAGCGATAATATGGCAGAAACAATTGAAAGCGGAACGCGGGCGGCGCTGCTGGGTGGCTTTGTGTTGGTAGCCGATATGCCAAACAACCCCGGAGCGCCCGTTCATTCGCTCGACCGCTTGGTGGCAAAACACGAAATAGCGGAAGGTGAGGCCTGGATACCGACCGCCTTCTATGCGGGTCAGCAACCAGAAACATATCAACCCGGAACCCTTACTGATATGGCACCGCATGCTATCGGTCTTAAATTATATGGCGACCCTACGACAGGCAACGATAATACGTATGAAGCAGCCGCCTTCCGTGCAATAGTCGAAGAGTGGCATGAGGCCGCCCCCGACAAACCTGTAATGTTCCATCCTGGTGCCGGTAATTTGGAAGATATGATCGGCTTGGTTGCCCAAGATGTTCAACATCCTCTGCATGTATGTCATGTCAATAGCGGTGCCCAAGTTGATTTAGTGCGTGCCGCAAAACACCGAGAGCTAGTCGTGACAGCAGGCGTAACTCCTCATCATCTCCTCAAAACTTCGCATGATGTCCAGACAGAAGGAACATTCGCCGAAATGATGCCACCGCTAGTACGTCATGATGAAGCTGACAAGCTACTGTGGTTGCTTAATCAGGGTGATATAGATGCGATAGAGACCGACTTTGCCCCGCATACGGTCGAAGCAAAGATGCGAGCCGAAGTCCAGCACGGACATTGTTTTGGTGTGCCCGGTATTGAACACGTTTTGCCGCTGCTGTTTTATCAGATGAGACAGGATAGACTCGGATACGAGAGACTCATCGATGCTACCTTTAAGGTTCCAGCACGGATTTTGGGTGTTACATTTGATGGTACTGAAGTCACGTGGACAGACGAGTTACGTAGAATAGGTGATAGAGACGTAGAAGCTGATTGTGGCTGGAGCCCTTATATGGGTATGCTAGCAGTTGGACGCGTACAGCAGGTTAAAATCGGCGGCCGCTATATCGTCACAAAAGGCAAGCCGATAGAAAAACACCCAGAAGTTATTGAAACCCGAGGCCATCACGTTTTTTAAAGAAACAGGCTGTCTGGCGAGGATTATAAATACTCGCTAATGGGTTTTGCCATAGTCCATAATGTTTCAAATATAGAGCGTTGTGTATCAACAAAGTGCCGATTCTCAACTTCAAAACCGGTAATTTGGACGTTCTTAAGAAACACGGTTGCGTGCACATTGTTGTAGATAAGCGTGTCGCCTTTTATGTCAATAACCGATTTGTCTAGAGTACGTATGTCTTCGAGCTTAGTGCGTGAAATTGACGATCCAGGATAGGTGAACTGACGAATAGATTCAAGTGCATAAGAAGTAGGGTTAATCAACACGCGTTCTTGTATGTTCCGATTCCGCGACTCCATAACAAACCGCTCATAAAACCCCATGCCTACATAACGTCCCCGTCCCCAATCACTGAATACGTACACGGTAGTAGTTGCTGCCAGCGTGTTCCAATAGAGTTGTCGAGCACCGGAACGGTCTTTGTAATAGCGCACGGAAGTGGCTTGTTCATTTTTTTCAGGCGGGCATATCTCAAGCTCTTTTTCTAAAAGGAATAGGTCTTTCTTGAGCCGTTTAACTTGCAATATCTGTTCGTCAAGCCCATGGTGCATAACACCAATAGAGTAAGGCCGAATTGTTTTGTGGCTTTCACCTATAATTTCTTCAGCTATCCCAAATTCAAACAGGCGCTTCAAACACTCATACACACTACTGCGAGGTAGACCAGATAATTTTGCGATTTCCTGAACCCGCAGCTCTTTGTGTGCTACTAAGAGTAGATATATTTTTGCCTGATTAGTACTTAAACCAAGCTTAATGAGTTCACCTTCTAAGGTAGATTCAGACAAAACAACTCCCATGACGACGACTACCGTCGTCAGTTTTACGACTTTTATATAGTGGCACATACTTTGCATAAATTCAACTAAAGGAGGATATATGCAAGGGATACAAGGGTTTGAATTAGCAGGAGCAGAACTACCGTGGCCTATTGGTTCAGCGGCAGGTATGACCAACCATCCGGATATTGAAGCAGTGGCGGCGCGGTTTGCTGGCCTTACAGAAGCAGGGCTTGGTTTTGTTGTATTAGGAAGCTGGAAGCTAGGTGAAGCCTCCGGAGGAAATGGATATATAAAAAATGATACTGGCTGGGAACATGTAGGTGGCGACGAATATGTGGATATAGAAACTGGAGCTGGATTTAACGCCAAAGGATTGCCAGGCCCTGGTACTGATACCGGTATAGATCGTTTGCCAGATCTTATCGATCTGGGGCATTCACAAGGGGTTGAAGTAGCACTAAGCCTTTCGCCGCATACGAGTGAACCGCTAGAAGAGCTGCGCGAGATTCTTGAAGTGGGACGAAAGGCGCTTGCAGCAGGGGTATTATATGTAGAGGTTAACTTGAGCTGTCCTAATGTGCCTGGCCGGCCTCCTTTCTATCAGGATATCGATGCTGTAGGGCAGTTCTATGAAATGGTACGGTCGGGGGCTCCTTTGCCAAACCGACATGGCCAGCCAGGGATATATCCGAAATATGGCCCGGGTCTTACCCTTGCACAAATGAGGGCTACCATGCAGATGACGATTGGTTCGCAAAGTATAGGCGGCCGCGTAACCAGCAATACCTTAGGAAATCAACAACCTATGCTGCCCGATGGCGTAACACCTGCCATCCAAGTCAATAACGGTAAAGCAGGCGAAAGTGGGCCGGCTCTTACATGGCTTGGCCGGGAGGAACTCTTGCACGCCCGCGAGACACAACAAATAATGCCTGGTGCTAGTACAGAACAGTTGGTCAGTGTTTTGGGCGTTACAACAGGTCGGGAAGTGAAGCGTAGACTGGATCTCGGGGCTTCGGCCGTACAGTTAGGGTCAGTTTTGTACTGGCCAGAGCTGATAAGCTGCGAAACGCAAGCCGAAACGGTAGAGCAAATCAAAGTTGGATTTGTCCATGCTATGGAAGCCTAGCGGAAATTGGTAAAGTTTAGCGGAAAATCGAAGTCGGTGGCTTCGAGGGCTTGCATAACGGCTTGCAGTTCATCCTTACTGTTACTCGTTGCGCGCACCTCTTGTCCCTGAATCTGGGTCTTAACTTTAGGATGTTTGTCGCGAATGATTGTGGTAATCTTTTTGGCTTTTTCATGGTCGAGCCCTTTAAGGAACGGTACGTGCTTAACGGTTTTGAGGTTACTCACGGTAGCTTCGCGAGATAAATCAAGTATTTTTTGGGACAAGCCGCGAGTCGCCAGTTTTTTACGCACGATGTCGAGGATGGCATCAACCTGCCAGTCACCGCTGCCAGTCACCAGCAGCCCTGTTTTGTCGCTGTCGAGCCACTCAAGCCCCGCCAGCGTACCCTTGAAATCATACCGGTTAGCGAGCTCGCGCTGTGTCTGGTCGAACACATTGTTCATTTCGGCTTTGTCGTAGTCAGATACAATATCAAATGAAAAGTTTGCCATATACTTATTATAGCTCTTTTCTTCGTCATTCCGGATGCTAATCCGGAGTCCAACTCAGTTAATTGTAGGGAAGTCCTTTAATAATTGGATTCTGAATCGAGTTCAGGATGACAACACTCCGAGGGGTGGGGTATAATAACGTAATAATGAATTATACCAATTCGCAGGTTGCTAAAGTTGCTGAAGTATTAAAGTCGCGCCAGGCAGAGCTTCCCAACAAAACTGATATTTTAAAAGCTGTTGAACTCAAAGCGTTATTTGATCAGATTAAAACCTTGCCAGCCGAAGAACGCAAACTGTTCGGCCAAGAGCTGAACGCGCTACGCACGGAGCTAGCTGCCATCGCCCAGCAAGAAACCGCGGCCGCTAACGAACTACCACCGCTCGATATTACAGCGCCGTTTAACGTAAATAGTCAGTTACCTGATTTGTTGCCAAGTCAACTCGGCAGTCGTCATCCGCTCATGACAGAAATAGAGCGTGTCATCGATATCTTTTACCGCATGGGCTTTACGGCGGTCGAATCACCTGAGCTTGACGATGATTATCATATGTTCGGAGCGCTGAACTTTCCAGAAGGCCATCCGGCACGTGACGATTACGATACGTTTATGACTATTCAGACGGACAAAAAAGGCAAACCATACGTCGCACCGGCTCATACCAGCACCATGCAGAACCGTGTGCTGAAAACCTATAAGGCCAACCTGGATAACGGTGAACCAATCGCAGTGGTTATCCCTGGGCGCGTATTCCGTAACGAAGACATTGACGTTACTCATGAGCATACGTTTTACCAGCTGGAAGGCGTCTATGTTGGTAAAAATATCCACGCCGGCAATCTCATTGCGACGCTCCAAACCTATCTGAGTGAATATTTCCAGCAAGAGCTAAAGGCTAAAATCCAACCCTTTTACTTTCCTTTTACTGAACCAAGTTTTGAATTTGCCGTGGAGCGGCCGGATATTCTGCGTAAAAACGACAGTGAAGAACAAAAATGGCTGGAACTTGGCGGCTGCGGCATGATTCATCCCAACGTCCTTAAAGAAGCCGGCATTGATCCGGTTGTCTACACAGGCTTTGCGTGGGGGTTTGGTATTGAGCGGATGGTGATGATGAAAAACGCCATAGAAGACATCCGCCACTTCGAGTCCAGCAAACTAGAATTTTTGAGGCAATTCGCATGATGGACATACAACTTCTTGTAACATTGTGGGCTGGACACTACTTGGCCGACTTCGGACTGCAATCGCGGTTTATGGCTACCAGTAAACGACTGGTATTTATCGAAAGCATTGGCTTTCATCTTCTTACAGCACATGCTTTTATCCACGGCTTGATAGCGGGTTTCATTGCCCAGGACTTTACTACTGGATTGGTCGTGGGGGCGACGCACTGGCTGATAGACTTTACCCGCTCTTCGGTATTTTTCAGGGATTTTCTCGCCTCCAAAAAGATCATAAGACGCAAAGTAACCAGCGACCTGTACAACATCCATATTGACCAGCTACTACACTTCCTAGTAATCCTTGCTGTGGCGTGGAGGCTCTCGTGAAAGTAAGCATTAACTGGGCGCAGCAGGTCAGCAATGTTGACTTGAAATCAATTCCGACTGGAACATTATTGCAAAAAATCGGTGAACAACTGGCTGCGGTTGAAGACATTACCGACTGGGGGTCGCGGTACGACGGAGTTGTGGTTGCTAAAGTTATCTCCCACCAGAAACACCCCAATGCCGACAAGCTAAACTTGTGCCTGATTGATGATGGCGGTGTCACGAAGGGCGTCGAAAGAAACGAACAAGGACTGGTGCAAATCGTCTGCGGCGCGTCAAATATAGAGGACGGCATGACTGTGGCTTGGATTACTCCTGGTGCCACCGTCCCGAACACGCTCGACAAAGATCCATTTGTGTTAGAAGTGCGGGAAATCCGAGGTATCCCCAGCCCTGGCATGCTTGCCACACCACACGAATTAGGGCTGAACGACGACCACTCCGGCTTGCTCGTCATTGATAAAGCAGATTGTCAGCCAGGTACACCTTTTAAAGACCTCTACCAGCTTGATGATGTTGTTATTGACTGTGAAAACAAGATGTTCACCCACCGTCCCGATTGCTTTGGCGTGTTGGGAGTCGCCCGCGAACTGGCGGGTATTACCGGCCAAGTTTTCAAAAGCCCTGGGTGGTATGCGGACAAACCTGTGTTTGAGAAAACCCCCATCACTCTACCGGTTAAGATATTTAATGAAGTGCCCGACCTCGTGCCGCGGATGATGGCAGTCGTGCTAACCAACGTCACTATCGCGCCTAGCCCTATGTGGTTGCAGGTCGCATTAACTCGCGTCGGCATCAAGTCTATTAACAACGTGGTAGATATTACCAACTTCGTGATGCATCTTACCGGCCAGCCGATGCATGCCTTTGATTATCATAAAATTCTTGAGCGGAGTAGTGGTGATGCGGCCATCCTAGGCTCGCGCATGGCTCATGCGAATGAACCATTAACGGTACTGGGCGGTAAAAAGCTGACATTGACAAAAGAAGACATTGTGCTGGCTACCGACAAAGAGCCCGCTGACCTCGCCGGTATTATCGGTGGTGGTGAAACAGAAGTAGACGCTAGCACAACCACGGTGCTGCTTACTTGCGCGACATTTGACATGTACGCTGTGCGCCGGAGTTCTATGCGTCATGGCATATTCACCGATGCGGCTGGCCGTAACACCAAAGGCCAAAGCCCACTGCAAAACGACCGGATCTTGGCCTACGCTATGGCGCACATTGCAAAGCTAGCAGGAGGTGTGCAGGACGGTGAGGTCATAGATCTCAAAAGCTATGACCAGCGTGTGTTCAATGAAGAAACTATTCATAAGCCGGTTACGACTCGTGCTGAGTTTATAAATCAACGGCTTGGTCTTCAGCTAACAGCTCAGGAAATTACCAGCCTACTCACTAACGTAGAGTTTACAGTCGAACAATCAGGTGAAAATTTGACTATTCAAGCACCTTTCTGGCGAACAGATATAGAGATTCCCGAAGATTTAGTTGAAGAAGTCGGCCGGTTGTACGGCTACGACAAGTTACCGCGCGAGCTGCCCGCCCGTAGCCTGGCAGCCACACCCAAAAATCCGCTTTTGGAACTACGCTTGCGTATTCGTGCTAGTTTGTCGCGAGCTGGTGCCAATGAAACGCTCAATTACAGCTTTGTCCACGGCAACCTGCTAACGAAAGTAGGCCATGATCCGGCGCATGCCTTTCAGCTCAGCAATGCTTTAAGCCCTGACTTGCAGTATTACCGTCTAAGCCTGACCCCAAGTTTGCTCGATAAAGTGCATGCTAATATCAAAGCCGGGTTTGAGGCGTTTGCGTTATTTGAACTGGGCAAAGCCCACATAGTGAGTCAACAAAATGACGAAGGCTTGCCGAAAGAGTTTGAGCGGTTGGCGTGCGTCGTAGCCCGCAAAACCTCTCCTACATCTACATCAGATGCCGCCTTTTATGAGGCCAAGCGTTACTTGACTACCCTACTTGACAGCCTCGCTATTAGCACACCTGTCAAGTACCTGCCTATTGATGATACCGATGACGATGTAGCCAGCACTTATTACGCGTCTGGACGTGCTGCGAAAATAATGGTTGGCGACACACTGCTTGGCCGGATTGGCGAATACCACACCGCCGCCCGTCAGGCTCTAAAGCTCCCGCTCTACTGCGCTGGGTTTGAAATCAGTCTCGAAGCGCTACAACAACTATTTGCTTCGACCTCCTCAAACTACCGACCGCTCTCTCGTTTCCCGAAAACCGAACAAGACATCTCGTTGCGACTACCTACGGACACGTCGTACGATACAGTGTATGAGTGCTTGCTCACGGCGTTACAAAAAGCAAAACCGGACGATATTGTCGTTCAACTCGAACCGCTTGATATCTACCAGGCCAAAGACACTGATCATAAAAACATTACGTTTAGGATCCACGCTGTATCCTATGAACGCACGCTGCAGACAGAAACAGTGTCGGGCTTGTTAGACCAAGCCGCAGCAGCTGCCCACGAAGCGTTACAAGCGGTTCGGCTCTAGCGCTTCGACTAGATAGCCGGCCGTGGTAAGCTGGAATCGTGAAACACATATGGAGAATCATTCGCACTACCCGTGAACTATGGGGATATTATGCGATTATCAGTATTTTTACGGTTGGGCTTAGCCTACTAACGCTATCCCAGCCGCTTTTGAGTGGATGGGTAGTAGATGAGCTCCGTAAAGGTACAGAGGCGCGTGTGAGTTACGTAGTCTGGTTGGCGGTGTTGGTCTTCGTGATGGATTTGGCCTACACAATACTTAGTAATATCAGTGGCTACTATGGTGACCAGATCTCTTCACGGCTCCAAAAATTACTTAGCCAACGCTACTATGAACACTTGTTGACGCTCCCTCAGCGTTACTTTGACACCGAGTTGTCCGGCAAAATTATTAACCGGCTCAACCGGTCGATTACACAGGTTACTAACTTTATGCAAATGCTCAGTAATTCATTCCTACAGTTTGTGTTTGGCACAATTTTTGCGCTTGCCGCAGTCGCCTGGTATAGCTGGCAGGTGGCGCTCATGCTGTTTTTGCTCTACCCCATCTACATCTGGATGACATTTCGTACCAGTAGTACATGGCAACGCTATCAAAGCAAGAAAAATCTGCACACCGATATAGCCAGTGGCCGGTTTGCTGAAGCAATTACCCAGCTCAAAGTCGTCAAGAGCTTCATTGCTGAAAAGCGCGAACTGAAGTTTTTTGCCCGTCACATGGACGTCATGGTAAAAACCAATATCCCTCAATCAAAATTTTGGCACAAGCGTGATGTTTCCCGGCGGTTTGTCCTGAATATCATTTTTTTCGTAGTGTATCTGTATGTATTTGTAGGAGCCGCACATGGCATGTATACACCTGGGCAGGCCGTCGCGCTTATCTTGTTGGCTATGCAAATCCGCATACCAATCTTTACTATCAGTTTTTTGGTAGAAAGTACCCAGCGTGCCGTGTCTGACAGTAAAGATTACTTTGAAATCATGCAAATCAAACCGGCAATTGTCGACAAGCTTACCGCCAAAGGTCTTATCGTACGCGACGGTATCATTTCGTTCGAGGGCATGTCGTTTAGTTATGATAATGCCCAACCGGTGCTAAAAAACATTACTCTCCGTATTGAGCCTGGTAGTAAAACCGCGTTGGTGGGTGAAAGCGGCGAAGGCAAAACTACGCTGACTAATTTGCTGCTACGCCTGTATGAACCGGAAAAGGGCAATATAGCGATTGACGGCCAAAATATTGCTGATATAACGCAAAAGAGTTTACGTCGTAACATCGCCGTGGTGTTTCAGGAACCAGCCTTGTTCAGCGGGACGATCAAAGAAAACATCGGCTATGCTTCTCCGGCTGCAACTGACGAGCAAATTGAAGCAGCAGCCAAAGCCGCGAATGCTGATGAGTTTATCGTGAAGCTTGACAAGGGATATGACACCGAAATCGGTGAACGCGGTCTCAAATTGTCGGGAGGTCAAAAACAGCGCATTGCTATTGCTAGGGCACTGTTAAAAGACGCGCCTATCCTTATCTTGGATGAGGCTACCAGTAGCTTGGATAGCAAATCTGAACACATGGTGCAGGATGCGTTGGAGCGGCTAATGCGCGGACGCACAACTATTATCATTGCGCACCGTCTGAGTACTATCCAGAACGTTGACCAGATCGTGACACTGAAGGATGGTACGGTTGACGAAGTCGGTACACCGCGCCAGCTTGCTGTGTCCGGCGGTATCTATGCCCAACTTTTGGAACTACAACGTGGCAGACCGACCGAGACGACCCAGAAAAAACTCAAGCAATACGAAATTGCCGGGTAGCTGCTTTATTGACGCAGCGTAAGGTACAATAAGGCGCATGAGACGCGCCGTTCGGGCTATTATTATCCACGACAATAAACTGCTGGTAATGCACCGCAACAAGTTTGGCGAAGAGTACGATACCTTGCCTGGCGGTAGCATTGAGCTGGGTGAGACGCCTGTCCAGGCCTTGTACCGTGAAATTGCCGAAGAAGCCCAAGTTAACTTTACGTCACCTCGTCTGGTAGTTATCGAGCATGCCGGTGATCCTTATGGTGACCAGTATATTTTCTTGTGTGAATATGTCAGCGGAGAGCCAGTACTCCATCCGAACTCCCAAGAAATTCTCATAAATAAACTCGGCAAAAACCTTTATATCCCAGGATGGGTTGGCTTAAAAGAACTCGCCAAAAGGTCGTTTTTATCTGAAAAACTTAAAAAACAGATACTAGATTGTGCCAGTACTGGGTGGCCAACTGTCCCTGTTGAGCTATAGACAACTAAAAAATAATCGTTGTGAAAAATCTACTAGCTTTGAGTTTGCCTAAAGGGTATAGTGAGCATACATCTCAAAAAGAGAGAGGTTTTAGGAGGGTACTGTGGCAAAAGCACGACCGCATGAGCGGGTGTTTGCACTAACGTTAGCGCTGTTATTTTTAGCAACAACCGTTGCGACTGGCGTGGCCGTAGTGTGGACTATTCATAAAGACAATCAAGCAAGCGACGTGGCAACCGAAGCACCGCAAACAGAGGAGGGAACATTGAAAGGCACACAACTAGAAAACTTTACGCCAGTAGATAGCGTGGCAACATTACAGAAAGTCGACCTTGTCCCAGGCGAAGGGGAAACCGTAGAGGCCAGCGCATCGGTTACCGTACATTACACCGGCGCATTAGCTAAAACAGGAGTGATTTTCGAAAGCTCCAAAGATAGCGGCCAGCCCGCATCGTTTCCGCTCAGCGGAGTCATAGAAGGATGGACAGAAGGTGTACCTGGCATGAAAGTTGGGGGCACACGGCGGCTACTCATACCAGCCGCGCAGGCCTATGGAGCACAAGCTACCGGTAGTATCCCAGCAAATTCTGACCTAGTGTTTGACATAGAACTTATCAGTATCGACAAATAAATAAAAAGAAAAGGAAAAAACGGAGATAAATAACGCTAAAAACACAACATATAGGGTCTTTACAACAACCATAACCACCATATATAATTAGTCAAGCAATCTAAAAAAGCCAAAAGAGGGGCAAAATCATGGTCAAAAACATCACAATCTTCACCACCAACACCTGCGCATACTGCGGTATGGTCAAAAAATGGCTTGGCGCCAAAGGCTATACCTACGAAGAAGTTAACCTTGACCAGCACCCGGAACGCCAAAAAGAAGCCTATGAAAAATCCGGTGTACTAAGCGTGCCGGTTACTATTGTCACAAAACAAGACGACAGCGAAGAAGTCGTTGTGGGTTATAACCTAGCAAAACTAGCGCCAGCTGTCGTGTAGCAAGTATGGCTGATACCACCACCCCTATCGACATTGTCATGATTGGAGCAGGCCCCGCCGCGCTGACAGCCGCTATCTACACTTGCCGTGAAGATATCCAGACAGTGATGTACGAAAAGGGTGTGGTGGGCGGCCTGGCTGCAATTACTGACTGGGTAGATAATTATCCAGGCTTTCCAGAAGGGGTGGCTGGTTTAGAGTTGGCCGAAAACCTTCGCAAACAAGCCGAACGATTTGGTGCCGACATCCGATTGGGCGAAGTGCTAAGCCTTGAACGACAAGCCGACGGGTTGATTAAACTTGATACGACCGACGGAGAGGTCACCGCGCGTTCAGTACTGATAGCCACCGGCAGCGACTATAAAAAGATTGGCGTACCAGGCGAAAAGGAATACTACGCACGCGGCGTACACTACTGCGCCACCTGTGATGGGGCATTTTATCGCGACAAAACCCTGGCTGTTATCGGCGGCGGCAACTCGGCTGTTCAGGAAGCACTGTTCCTGACGCGGTTCACGACCCATATTGATCTGCTTGTGCGCTCAACCATCAAAGCCAGCGAAATACTGCAACATGACCTCGATAAAGCTGTCAAAGAAGGTAAGATTACCGTTCACTTAGGCGTGACGACCGATGAAATTGTCGGCGAAGACAATAAGGTCGTCAAAGTGGTAGGAACGCAGAACGGTAAAAAAATCGAATACCCAGTAAACGGGGTATTTGTGTTCGTAGGATTATTGCCTAACACGCAGTTTTTGCAGAATTCCCCGATTGAGCTTGATAAGGTGGGACTGATTAAAGCTAATGCTAACCTCGAAACCTCTATGCCGGGCGTATTTACGGCAGGCGATGTGCGCTCAGGTGCTACCATGCAAATTGCCTCCGCCGCTGGCGAAGGCGCTACCGCTGCCCTCAAGCTCCGCGAATACCTCGAACAGAAATAAGCAGTCCAAGCTTCACCTAGCCATGGAGTTAACCCGACGAATAACTCCAGCAACCAAACTATATGTCGGCTGGCTTGTAGCCGTCGAAAAAGTCGTAGGCTATGTTGGTGGGGTTGGTACCTTGCTCTATAAGCTGTGTGCGAAAACCCATTGTAAACGGTTCACTGCCGGATATGTAATACAAACTATTTGGTGTGCCGGCGGCCAAAATATTATCGGTGCCAAGGCGATTCGGAGAAACAAAAAGTTGTTTTGACAGGCCGGGACAGACGGCGGTTTCCCGGACAAATAACTCTTCTTCTTTGCTATGAACGGCGTACAACAGTGATATATCCCGTGCTTGTCGTGATACGGTTAACCATCGGCACATGCTCACAAACGACGCAATACCCAGACCCCCGGCCACAAATACAAGCGGCCGGCTTTTGTCCCGCGGCAATACTAAATCCCCCATGGCTTGACTGATTTGTAGCGTGTCGCCCGAAGCGAGCTGCAGCAACGCGGCTTTATAAGCACTATGAGGTGAAGGGAACTTCACCACAAACCGGAGGTATTGTTCGTCAGGCAAGGAGGTGAGGGTAAATACGCGGCTAGGACTTCGCTTGTCGGCAACCCGGGGCAACGTAACATCAATATATTGTCCGGGTTGGTAGTCAAGCCGGGCGGCAGGCTGCACGAAAAATTCCCATATGTAGGGGGCGAGCAATGTTTTGTGAGAGAAAGTGGCGCGTATCGGCATGTCCTCTCCTCTAGGCTCGTGTAGAGCGTTTGTCTTTGAACGATCGGCGAAGCTTGAGCCAGGGGTGTTTGATAAACCATTCTGGATGATTGGTGCAGATTCCTACCGACGGATATACCCAGCTAATCAGCGAACCAAGCACGCGGCTATTAACACTATATACATACAAGCTGAGTCCGGCGCGCTTGATCATAAAGTACGTGAGCGGATTGAGCAGCCAAAAATTAAGTCCAATACCTTCAAATTTTCGTTGTTTGGCAAGGTGAATAACTTCAAACGGCTTGGTGCGCTCCAGAGCGATTAATGGAACGCTCACGCCAGCGTCATGAAGCTTAGTGAGTTCTCCCCACTTAAAAGAAGCGATACGAATATCTTTGCGGGAAAATTTTTGGAGAATTGCCAACAACTCATCAGTGCAGCCAGTTGCTTTGATCTCGATAATAACCGGTGTGTCACCAATCATTTTAAGCGCTCCTTCGAGAGTCGGCACTGTAGAAAGGCGATCATTGAGCGTGATGCTTTGGAGCTGTTTCAGCGTCGAGTTAGCAATTCTGAGCCCGGCACTGCTAACTCGTGCAAGATCACTGTCATGGCATACTACCAAACGGTTATCGATTGTTTTGTGGATATCGAGTTCGATAGCGTCTACTCCTAACAGCTTGGCTAGCTCTAGACTCGCCAACGTGTTTTCGAGCGCCAGTCCTGAAGCCCCGCGATGCGCAATGATTTTCATTAGTTATTAGTGTACAATATTATCGAATATAAAGGAGTAACACATGGCAGATTACAATGTTATTTTGGATGCAGGTGACGTCGCTGACGGCATTATTAACACCGTTATTGAGATACCAAAATGGTCAACACTGAAAATCGAGTGGAACCGCAAACTGGCTGTTTTTCAGCTTGACCGCGTAGAGCCAAGCATTTTTGCCAAACCCGTAAACTATGGGTTTATCCCGCAGACGCTCGATGAAGACGGTGACGAACTCGACACGCTGGTTATCACTAACGATCCCATCCCGACGGGCGTGTACTTAAAGGCACGGGTTATCGGTGTGCTCAACTTCGAAGATGGTGGTGAAATGGATCACAAGATCGTGTGCGTGCCGGAAGACGACCGTAACACCGGCGACCAGATCCAAGACCTTGATCAGCTTCACGACCAGTGGAAACAAAAAATTGAGCATCACTTCAACCACTACAAAGACCTCAAAAAACCCGGTACCACCAAAGTGCTTGGCTGGGGCAACACCGACGATGCTCGTAAGATTATCGAAGAATGCATCGCCCGCTACAAACAAGAAGCCTAAGCTCAAGAGTATAACTCAACAATTATCTAGCGGAAATAGGAAGTATATTGCATAAGCAAGCCTTGCTCTATATACTGAATGGCATAGATAAGGAGTAACGTATGGCAGCTACTGCTCAACAAGTTGAACGAAAGTTTCTGGTAAATCAGTTGCCTGAAGGCTTGGGGATAAGAGAAGTGCAAGATCCATTAGCTGTCGATACCTCTTTAGGAGGAATTACTTCTTATGTTGATATTCTTCAGGGGTATATGGCAATTGAGGCAGACGGTGTGGAAGTATCCTTACGATGGGAGCAAAGCACAGGATTCGACGATAGACCGCCAAACGTCTACACGCAAATAGTTAAGCCAGCTGACAGAGTTATGCATTCAGACGTAGAAGTGGAGTTAGCCCCTCTTGAGTTCGATAAATTATGGCCGCTAACCAACAAAGGCAGACGACTTAGCAAGCGACGGCTCTCCCTGCCCCACGAAGCTTCCGTAATAGAGTTGGATGTTTATCGTGGGAGACGCCTGAAAGGATTAGTTGTAGCAGAAGTAGAGTTTCTAGATGAATTAACCGCCACTGGATTTGTGATGCCTGAATGGTTTGGCGTAGAAGTAACCAAAGAAAAAGAGTTTAAAGATAGGCAGCTTGCTGTCGATGGGCTGCCCCCAACCAGCTGCGGATATTATGAAACATGGTGGTTAGAGGGTTCTGAAACCCCACCTGAACAGGTTACTAAATCTAAATGGGTGTCGGCGGAACGAGCGGCTGGTTTTCGTAACACGATGGGGAAGCCAGACGAACCAGCTACTGGTTCATTTAGTGGCGAGGGGATACGTGGTTTCACGCGCTCATCACCGTTAGTGCATGATACTGCCTATTTGCTCGGGTAATACTTAAGAACAAGTAAGTTGTATAGTCAAAACCTCAGAGTTAACTCAGCTTTAAATCAGAGTTAACTCTGAGGTTTCGCAAGCGCGGTAATTCACGGAAGCTTTATGCGTAGGGTAGACGCCAGTTGTGTTTTGCGTGGTAACTTCGTACAATAGGTATGAAATGCTAACGCTAAACAGAGGGTGGCTCACAATATGACAACACGAATAGCAATTAACGGGTTTGGCCGGATTGGCCGGAACGCCTTTAAGATAGCCTTTGCCCGCAGTGACCTCGAGGTCGTAGCGGTAAATGATTTAACCGACACCAAGACGCTCGCGCACCTGCTCAAGCATGATAGTAACTACGGGACGTATGAAGAAAAAGTTTCGGCAGACGACCAGCATATCATTGTAAACGGCCATAAAGTCAAAGTGTTAGCAGAAAAAGATCCGGCACTGCTCCCGTGGGTCGATATGAACATTGATGTAGTTATAGAATCCACAGGGTTTTTCACTGACAAAGAAGGTGCCGAAAAGCACATCACAGCCGGTGCCAAACGGGTGGTGATCTCCGGTCCGACAAAAAGTGACGGTGTCGATACGATTGTGTTTGGCGCTAACGATGAAAAGCTCAGTGACGCCACTCCGGTTGTCAGTAATGCCAGCTGTACCACGAATAGTGTTGCCGGGGTGATGGCAATTCTTGATGAGGCGTTTGGCGTAGAGAAGGCCATGTTGACCACCGTCCACAGCTACACGGCGAGCCAACGGCTACAAGATGCTCCGGCTAAAGATTTGCGCGAAGCCCGCAACGCCGCCGAAAACATCGTTCCTACTACTACAGGGGCGGCCGTCGCCGTAGCAAAAACCGTGCCCCAGCTAGTGGGAAAATTTGATGGTATGAGCGTGCGCGTGCCAACGCCCGTTGTGTCGTTGAGTGATGTAACACTTCTCTTTAAACGAAACACCACCATCGAGGAAATAAACGATGTGCTTCGCAAGGCTACTAAACAGCCGTTATACGAAGGTATTTTGGATATCAGTGACGAACCTCTGGTAAGCAGTGATTATATTGGCAACAGCCACTCGGGTATTATTGATACCCTTTTGACGAACGTGGTGGGCGGTAACCTTGCCAAGGTCGTGGTGTGGTACGACAATGAGTGGGGCTATAGTAACCGATTGGTTGAACAGGTGGCCGACGTCGGACGGCTACTCCATGCTAAAGCTGCTAAAACATAAGGAGACGCATGCGGATTGCCCTCAGCACTGACCATACTGGATACAAAAGCTTACAAAAACTGCGTGAGCTGCTCATGGCCGCAGGACACGAATGTATAGAGTTTGGTCCTAAGAAGCTGGATACGGCTGATGACTATCCGGATTTTATTGTCCCGGCAGCCCGAGCAGTTAGTTCCGGTAATTGTGACGTGGGTATTATTTACGGTGGCAGCGGCCAGGGCGAAGCAATGGTTGCTAACCGTGTAAAAGGAGTCCGCTGTGCGGTGTTTTACGGCTCGGCAATTGCAATCGGTCCGGTTGATGTTGCCGGCAAAGAGGCACAAGATAATTATGAAATCCTCCGGTTAACGCGCCGCCACAACAATGCTAATATGCTAAGCCTGGGCGCACGTTTTCTGGCATGGCCAGATATTGAAAAGGCCGTGAACATATGGCTTTCTACTTCTTTTTTGAACGAAGAACGGCATACCCGCCGGATAGGAAAAATTGAAGCCCTATGACCCCAGTTGTGATTTGCCCAACCATTACCGCAACTGATACGCACCAATATCGTGAGCAAGTGGAGCGGGTAGCGCCATTTGCTCAGCGTATTCATATTGACCTCATGGATGGCGTGTTTGCGCCGACTGTTTCTCCGTCCCTGCATCACATATGGTGGCCTGAAGGTATTGTGGCCGATATTCATCTGATGTATCAGCGTCCTCTCGAACATCTAGACGAATTACTCGTTTTGCGGCCGCACTTGGTTATTGTGCCATTTGAGGCGGAAGGTGATTTTGCTCTGCTTGCTACGCAACTTCATAGCCATGATATTGAGTTCGGTATAGCGTTATTGCCGGCGACTGATCCTGCCGTAGCCGGTGAATTGATAAAACTAGCTGACCACGTACTTATTTTTTCCGGACATTTGGGCTATCACGGCGGGAAAGCGGATATGGCGTTAACTTCAAAAGTCAGGGCAGTCCAGCAGCTTAATCCACGTGCAGAAATAGCATGGGATGGTGGGATAAGTGACGCCAACGCTGCAGAGCTTATTCAGGCAGGCATAGAGGTGTTAAACGTCGGGGGCTTTGTACAAAACACCTCGAACCCTCAAGCGGCTTATGCTAAACTGGAAGAGTTAGTACGAATAAACCCATGACTACAAAACCAAAACTTACTATAGAAGAGCTGGAACGAAAGGCCTACGACCTGCGTCAAGACATTATTCGTATGCTCGAACATGCCAAATCCGGCCATTCTGCCGGGCCACTGGGGCTGGCGGATATATTTTCGGCACTGTTTTTTGACATCTTAAAACATGATCCAACGCGCCTCGATTGGGATCAACGCGATATATTTATATTGAGTAACGGACATTGTGCGCCGGTGTACTATGCTGCCCTGGCAGAAGCAGGCTATTTTGACAAAAAAGAACTGATGACACTACGCGAATTTGGTTCACGGCTGCAAGGCCATCCGGAGCGGACAAAGTTGCCAGGGCTGGAAACAACCAGTGGGCCGTTAGGGTCGGGCTTAAGCCAAGCGGCGGGCATGGCGCTTGCCATGCGTATGAACAATGATCAGCACAGATGGATTTACACCATAATGGGCGATGGTGAGCTTAACGAGGGTAATATATGGGAAGCCGCTATGCTGGCTAGCAAATACAAACTCAACAACATCATCGGTATTATTGATCGCAACAACATTCAGATTGACGGACCGACCGAACATGTTATGCCGCTGGAAGATCTACGGGCAAAATGGGAAAGCTTTGGCTGGCATGTGTTGAGCGTAGACGGCAACAACATTGAGGCATTTATTGATGCTTGCGCGATGGCGCGGGCGATTGTCGAGAAACCGATTATGATCATTGCTTATACCGTACCAGGTAAGGGTGTTGATTTCATGGAGTATGACTTTCATTGGCATGGGGCGCAGCCCAATCACGAACAAGCCGTCAAAGCGCTTCACGAGCTGCGCACACTCAAAGGTAAAATAACGTCGGAACACGAATAAACTACAAGGAGCTATCGCATGAACCCGAACGATCCTAATCTGCAAACCCCTCCGACGCCAACCGAGCCGCCGGCTTCTCAGGTACCCGGACAAGTGTCGTCTCAACCAATTCAACCACAGCCCCAAACTCTGCCGGAACCACACATGCCTGCCTTTATGTATCCGACTTCTGCTTTTCCTGAAACACCGCCTCCTCCTCCGCCTTCCCGCAAGAAAATATGGATTATCCTGCTGCTGGTAGTGGTTATATTGGGCGGGGCAATCATAGTACTACTGGCGTTAAGCAGTAATAAATCTCCAGCCACCAATACCGGAAGTATTACCCCGGCTGAGCAGGTGACGTATGACGCAGATAAACTTATTTCGCTATCAGATGATGTGCAGATTGAAGCTTTACCTACTGTAGTGGCTCCGGCTTCTGTAGACGGGTGGTCGCCGGACAGTGACGCATTGCCGGGAAGCACAGGGTTTGTCCATGCAGATGGCTGTAAACTATTTTATACCCAGAGTACTAAACAAAAAACAGGCAATACGGCCGATAGTCGTGCTACCGACGAGGTTGTGACCGGAGAAATAGCACGGCTGGGGCTTACCTCGAAAGTCGCTGACCCTGCGTATAGTACGGCAACCTTAAATGTAGAAAACAGTGACAACAAGCTGGAGTTTAAGGCTGCTGACCTGACGCTTGTCTCGGGCAAGACCACTACTAAATCAATATTAACGGTGCGGCAAATCGATGGGTACGTGGTAGGGTTCCGGTTCCATTGCCCTTCCCAGATATTCCAATCAGATTTAAATCGGCAATTCCTGGAGCAAGTTAAAATAAATCTTGGGTCAAGGGGACAATCGTAATATTATGGTCGACACCCATCATCTTATTAAAGACATTCATAAGCCAGAATTAGAACCCAACCGGAAAGGGTTCGGGCGAGGCTTGGTTGAGGCTGGCAAACGGGATGCAAATGTCGTAGCAGCCTGTGCTGACCTGACGGAATCGACACAGATTAGCTTGTTTCGCGATGCGTTTCCCGATCGGTTTATAGAAATCGGCGTGGCTGAACAAAACCTTGTGACAGTCGGGTCGGGCTTGGCGGCAATGGGTAAGATACCGTTTGTTTCATCGTACGCGACGTTTAGCCCTGGTCGTAACTGGGAACAGATCCGCACCACCATCTGTCTTAACAACCGGCCGGTCAAAATTGTTGGCGCCCATGCTGGACTTTATACCGGCAAAGACGGGGCTACACACCAAATGCTCGAAGACATTACGCTCATGCGAGTATTGCCCAATATGGTAGTGATTGCCCCTGGAGACAGCATAGAGGCTGAAAAGGCCACGTTGGCAATGGCAGCCGATAAACGACCCAACTACATCAGACTTGCCCGGGAAGCTACTGCGGTCTTTACTACCACTGAAACACCGTTTGAGATCGGTAAGGCATACGTGTATACGCCAGGCACGGATGTGACAATCGTAGCTACCGGCACAATGACATATCTGGCGCTGGTTGCGGCAGAAAAGTTGTTTAAGGACGGTATTGACGTAGAGGTAGTACACTGTCCGACCATCAAACCGCTTGATGCGGCTACTATACTGACCAGTGTGCAAAAAACCAATGCCGTCATAACGGTGGAAGAAGGTCAGGTCAACGGCGGGCTTGGCGGTGCGGTGGCTGAGCTGCTGGCTGAAGAACATCCGGTGCGACTCAAACGAATTGGCATGCGAGACCAGTTTGGCGAATCGGGTGATCCTAAAGATTTGTTGCATCATTTTGGGCTTACAGAAAAGCACATTATGCTCGCAGTGCACGACATCATGAAACATAAATAGGAGAAACACAGTGGCATTATCCCTACAAGAAATGCGCAAGAATTGCCAAAACGCCCGCCGAGCCATACAGCGGGCAAGAACTGATCGGTTTGCACTAGGAGCGTTTAATATTGATAACCAGGACACGCTTATCGCGATAGC
>CAZHPF010000002.1:0-29722 GCA_964534095.1 uncultured Candidatus Saccharibacteria bacterium | reverse complement strand
AGATAATAACAGTGTCTCCCACCCGGATATCTTTACGGACGATTTCGTCGGCGTTGTGCAGGCTGGCATGTTGCACGGTCGTGCCGGCCAGGTTAACAGGGTCAAACACAGCAACCGGCGTAGCGGCACCCGTGCGGCCAATACTGATCACAATATCTTTAACAATAGTCGTGGTTTCCTCAGCAGCATATTTGTACGCCACAGCACCGCGCGGGGTTTTACCGACTGTCCCAAGCAAAGCGTACAGTGCACGGTCGTTTAACTTAATCACCACACCATCCGTATTAAATGGCAGGCTGTGTCGCTTTTCTTCCCAGGCGTCCACGAACTGCATAACATCATCAACCGACGGCAGCGCAGTAGCTTGGTTGTTGGCCGTAATACCAAGCCTGCGTAACGCTTCATAGGCAAAGCTGTGGGCTGGGATGGCCGTCGGATCATCGTGTAACAATCCGTATGCCCGAAATTGCAGCGGTCGCCGTGCAACCAACTTTGGATCTAGCTGGCGGATAGTGCCGGCGCTTAAATTACGCGGGTTCTTAAAGAGCGGCAATCCCTGCTGTTCACGTTGCTTGTTCAGTTGGGCAAAATCATCCTTGTGCATAATGATTTCGCCTCGTACTTCTGTGCGTCCCGACAAAAATGTTTCGAGACCCTTGCCTCGCCGCAACCTGAGCGGCACGTTTTCAATAGTACGCACATTCATCGTCACGTCTTCACCAACCTGACCATCACCTCGTGTCACCGCTTGTACCAGTAGGCCGTCCTGGTAAACAAGCGCACATGCTAAGCCGTCCATTTTAACATCGCAAAAAAACTCATGCTGCTTGCCTGGCGCTAACTTAGTAATCCGCGTTATCCAGGCTTCAAGTTCTTGTCGGTTAAATACATCTTGCAAAGAAAGCATGGGCTCGGAGTGGGCTACCTTCACGAATTTGTCTAGTGCTTCTCCGGCGACACGTTGTGTGGGTGAATCCGGCGTGAGTAGCTCAGGAAATTGTTCTTCCAACTGCACAAGTTCGTGTTTCAAGCTGTCGGCAGCAGCTTCGCTCATCAATGATTCGTCAAGCACATGGTAATGATACCGGTAATCGTCAATCAGCTTTTTTAGTTTTACTACTCTGGTCTTCGCTTCCGCAAATGTCATCACGACTAGAGCAGCTCCCTATACAAGGTGTACAAATAGCTATGGACAATAGCTAGCCCTAACATGCTCAGAATGAAAAATACCCATTCGGCGGTAACTGGTGACCACAGGATAATCGGTACAGTGATAATGGCCGCTAATAAGAGGAGTGCTACCGGTAAAAACAACACTTTGCGCATAACAGTCCAGCGCCGATAGCATACAAGATCACGCGCGGAACGTAGTGCCTGCAGGGGACGTACCTCCGGCAAGGTTACAATGTAGAGTGCGAAGATTGATGAGGTTATCATGTACAGCGACAGTAGTATCAACAGACAAATTATCAATAGCCAGACTGCTTTTTCAATAACAGTGACGGCGAGGCCGCCAACCAGCACTGTGCTATACAAAAAACTAGCAACGACTACCGGCAAAAGCTGCAAGCCTATCACGATGAGCACTAACAAAAATGGAACGAGCGGATACTCTCCTTTGTAAAACGCATCGCGGGCAGTAAGTTTCTGTTTTGACTCTGCACCTAAAGTTTGACGAAGTGCCCAAATGACCGCCAAGCTTACGGTAACAAGCAGCACAGACTGATACGCCGCTGCCTGCGTCCCGCCGTTTGTTGTATTAATATTACCAAGCAGGACACCAAACAATGCTACTCCCGTAGTTAGCTTAGACAAGCTGCCACCAAATAAGTCGGTCAGTGTGGTTTTGAGTTCGCCAATATTGGAACCGACGCCCAGCCCTTTCACGAGCACAATGGTAAGTACCAGATACACCAGCGTAATGGTTAAAAATAATCGCTTTCGCTTTAGGAGCGTGGCGATACTTCGTTTGAACAGCCGGAATGATCCGGTTACACGCGGTCGCTTATGACGGAGACGCTTGCTTAAATGGAGTGTTCTGTAAACAGGGCTGGCAATTTGTCGTTTCTTTGATTCTGGCGGAGTAACTACTGGGGTTCTGGTACGGCGCTTATGGGCGCCACGTGAGGCAGACTTACGGGGAGTAGTTGTCTTAGGCATGATGACCCATATTACGTAAGCGTGCTACCCTCTCGGCAATAGGCGGATGAGTGCTGAAAAGACTGGAAATACCTCCAGATTTGAGAGGATTAGCAAAAAACAGGTGCGCCGTCGAGGCGTTTTGTTTTTTGAGGGCACCGCCGCGTTGGCCAATCTTTTCCAGTGCGCTGGCAAGCGCATCCGGATAACGTGTTGTAAGCGCACCGGTAGCATCGGCTAGATACTCACGTTGCCGAGAAATAGCCAGTTGGATGAGAGTAGCAATCAATGGCGCCACAATAGCCGCCACCAGGCCCAGGATAAATATCACACCACTGGCACTGCTGTTGTCACTGTCGCTATCCCGAAACCACGCAAGCCGAAGCATAATATCCGCCAGCAAACTAATGACCGCCACTAGTGCAAACGCTACCATACTGACACGGATGTCATAGTTTTTGATATGTCCCAGCTCATGGGCCATTACTCCGGTGAGTTCTTCGTCGGTCATGATATCCATAATGCCTTTGGTGGCACAGACGGCCGCATGATTGGGGTCACGGCCGGTAGCAAATGCGTTGGGCGCAGGATCGTCGATGGTGTAGACCCGCGGCATGGGCATGCCGTTCGTGATAGCTAGGTTTTCTACGATGCGCCAAAGACGGGGATTGTCTTTTTTGGTTATTTCATGCGCTCCGTTTACGGCTAAGGCCAGTTTGGATCCGGAGTAATAGCTGATCAGCGCATAGAGCATAGCGGCAATCAGTACAAACGGCGTAATAGCCGGCGAGCCAACATACTCTCCGAACAACCACCCGAATGCGGCAACCACGGCCACAAACACCGTCATAACAATGAACGTTTTACGTTTATTGGAAGCTATTTCGCTATACATCTATACCGCCCTTACCGCCACACACGTTGTATATTTACTAAAATTTAACTTCTACAGGATCTTGCACGGCTGTGTTTTGAGCATCGTCGAGTTCAAAGAACTCTTTGTCTTGCTTAAACCCAAGCATGCCGGCAAAGATATTGGTCGGGAACACGGTTCGCTTGGTGTTAAAGTCGCGCACTACGCCGTTATAAAATCGGCGGGCAGCCTGGATTTTATCTTCGGTGTCCACCAGCTCGTCTTGGAGTTGCAAGAAGTTTTGGTTAGCTTTGAGGTCGGGGTTGTCTTCGGCTACCGCAAACACGCTTTTTAGGGCGTCGGTGAGCATATTTTCGGTTTTGGCGACTTCTTGGACTGAACCACCAGTAATAGTTCCGGCTCGTTCTTTAACCACGTTCTGCAGGGTGTCGGCTTCGTGTTTGGCATAGCCCTTAACCGTGCTAATAAGGTTAGGAATCAGATCATAGCGGCGTTTCAGCTGGACAGTAATATCGCTCCACGCTTCGTTGGCTCGTACATTTAACTTGACGAGGCCGTTGTACATTGCTGCGCCGATAATCACTAGAAGCACTACCGCTGCAACAATAAGAAGTATTGTCATATCTCTATATCCTTGTTTAATCAATATTGGGTATATTCAGTATAGCACTTTCGAGAGAATGCTAGAATAGGCTTATGCCCCATTTACATACCGGTTCGGGCGAGCATGACTTTACAGCAAGTGCCTATATAGTGGTCAGGCATGCCGGTGAAATCAAGATATGGTTTCATTGGCACAAAAAGCTGGAGCAGTGGTTACAGTTTGGCGGACACGTTGAACTCCATGAGCACCCTTGGGCAACGGTTGTGCATGAGCTAGCCGAGGAATCAGGCTACGCACTTAATCAGCTTCAGGTATTACAACCGCCTACATTTCTCAAACCGCTAACTGGTGCAGTGCTCCATCCTGCCGACGTATGCATCAATACCCATCATTTTCCCAATCTTGATCATTACCATACGGATATCACTTACGCCTTCTTGACTGAGGAAGAGCCGCGAAACCAGCCTCAAGCCGGAGAGTCTACCCGCTTACAATTGATGTCACGCGCAGAAATACTGGCGCTTAAGACAGAAGAGATCCCAGAGTCAACCCGCGAAATCGCCCTGTTTATATTTGATGACATCTTCCCTAACTGGATCCCAATCGACCCCACCGCATTCTTTATCAGCTCGTAAGCTGTTTTTCTGTCCCACTTCCTTTGATTACCTCTGCTTCTATTGTATAATAGTCATGTAATGCTGAGTGGTGGGCTCAGGCGAGAGGCAGTATGGCGGATCATGAAGTACCCACTGGTCAAGACGTAGTTGATTCGGTTATCGAGCTGATTCGGAGTGTGCCTGATCCATTAGGCCAGATTGCCCTTATAGATCACATCTCTAGAGAGATGATTCCCGCCGTGTATGAAGAAGGGGGCAGGATTGCCGCTGCCTACCGAGAGGCTGGCGGGACGTGGGTGGAGATCGGTAAACAACTAAGCATAACCCCCGCAGGTGCCCAGATGCGTCTTGATCCCGTTCATCGACAGAGGAACGTCGAGCGAAATAGACAACGGCGGGCAGCAGCTAAAGGAGATGCCCCATCTGACGAGGAGGAGGCGTAACTATGGCAGACCCGGAAGTACCTACTAGTCAGGATGTCATCGACTCAATAGTTGAACGAATTCGGAGCGTACCTGATCCACTGGGTCGAATTGTTCTTATAGACCAGCTTTCAAAGCAACTTCCCTCTGTTGTTGCCGAGGAAGGCTATGCAGCCGCAGAAGATTTTCGTTCACAGCAAGGCACGTGGACTGAAATTGGTCGGACGCTTGGCATCACTCGGCAGGCAGTCACACAGCGATTTGATCCGGATGTTCATCGAACTAATATTGACAGACTCCGACGAAGACGACAGAAAGCACACATCGACACCCCGCCTGACGAGACTGAGGCGTAGTCATGGCGGGTGAGTTATCACCAGAAGAAGTAATTGCTGGAGAAATCATAGAGGCAGTAGTGGAGCGTATTCGGCAAATGCCTGACCCGCTAGGTCGGGTAGTGGTTGGCAATGTGCTGTCCAAGCAGTTGATGCCCGCCGTCTATGAGCAGATGATGGCTGATGCGGCGGAGTTCCGAGAGGACGGCGGAACGTGGGTTGAGATCGGGGATCGGCTTGGCGTGACGGGCGACGGTGCCCGGCAACGCCTTGATCCAGATGCGCGGCAACGCAATGTGGAGCGGTCAAGGCGAGCCCGAAGGGGGCATACTCCCTCAGACCCTGAGGAGTGAGAGCTACTCACTCTCTGTTTGTATTGAATCCTCCGACCTTGTCTTCATCTCTTGGGCATGCCGTATGAGGACGAGTGCTAGTTTTTTGGCCATAGTGTCAAGATCGGGGTTCACCAGCCCTTGAATCTTTTCAATCTTTCCAGTGTACTTGTGAGGTACAACTGGCACAAAGGTGTTCAAGTCTTTTAGGCGCTCAAAGGCCTCTGCCTGTGCTTTTGCAAACTTCGCATAGCACTTCCCGGCTACGTTCGCCATTGAAGGGTATGCCTTGGCGAGCTTCCGTCGGCACTCTATAAGTTTCGCAGGAGATTGGTTCCTACTCGTTGCATAGTAGGTATGGAGCGTCATTTGCTCATCCGCACTCAGTGCTAAGAGCCCATCACGGTATGGGCTGTTCCATACTTGTTGCAATAGGTCATGTCGGGCTAAGTATTGTTGGTCAGTTAGTCGGGGCACTCCGGTACATGTCTCCTCTGTGGGAGATAGTGTGACAGGTACGTACCGAACTTCAAGTGACCTGGTGGGGATAGAACCCTTTAACAGGGGTGAGATGGGGAACGGTGTTCCCCTCAGGTGTGTTGTATAAAATGCAAAAGAGGCCGCACCGGTACGTGCTGACCTCTGATGGATTGCTCAATTTGATTGAGAATGGTTCTTAAATGGTGGGCGAGGAGGGACTCGAACCCTCAAGGCTTGTAGGCCAGCGGATTTTAAGTCCACCGCGTATACCAATTCCGCCACTCGCCCAGGCTTTGTAAATAAACTGGAGGCACCGACCGGATTCGAACCGGTGTACGTGCTTTTGCAGAGCACTGCCTAACCACTCGGCCACGGCGCCACCATGCCAGCTAGTATAAGACATCCCTGTCTCTGATGCTAGAACCTATGGCTCTGGCATACTCTATAAAAGCCGTGGGAGGCAACTTTGATTGTTCGCACCCGCAGTATATACTGCTAGGAGTTACCAAAATAAACTTGCTTATGAAGTTGCCAAAATCTATTAGCTCAATCAACCCTATCACGCTGGCTGATATTCTGTTTCATACTGACAAACGTACTGAGTTGTTTTTGCAACTTCCCCAGGAAAAAAGGCTGGAACTGCTCGGTTCGCTTACGGCTCATGTCAAGCATGACATTTTGGTGCGGATCCCCGAATCAGATTTAGTAGCCATCCTCGAAGCACTTGATCCGGACGATGCCACTGATATCCTCCAGACGCTGACCCGGCACAAGCGTGAAAAAGTCTTGCAGTTGTTGAGCCAAGAGGTAAAAAGCTCTCTGTCCACGCTGTTGGAGTTTGACCAAGACACAGCAGCCGGCCTTATGACGCTTGATTATGTACAGGCCGACGCATCAGAAAACATTGCCAGCGTCGCCAAAAAATTCAAACAACACGAAAAGCGTACCGGTCGTCCACCAGTTATACTCATTATGAAAGAGGGACGCTTGGCAGGTTTTTTACCTGGCCACGAATTAGCGTTTGCAGCTCGGGGCGAGCTGATTGGTAAATACAGTAAGCGTGTTCCCTCCATCTCATACGCTGCTACCCACGACAATGTTATTCAGTTATTCCAGTCGCATCCTCATAACAAAGTTGCCGTCCTTAACGATACCGGTGCGGTAGTGGGCATTATCTATTCTGACGACGTGTTGAAGCTGGTACAGGATAACGAAGCATCGTCCCTGTACGATTTCGCTGGTATCCGCCAAGAGGAAAGCGTGACTGACACAGCACGCCGTAAAGTCCTTAACCGGTATCGCTGGCTGATTATTAACCTGTTCACTGCCTTTCTAGCCGCGTTTGCAGTTGGCGTGTTTAAAGACACGCTGGATAAGTTCGTACTCCTGGCTATTTACATGCCGATCGTGGCGGGTATGGGCGGGAATGCCGCCACGCAGACACTCGCTGTGCAAGTCCGTGGTATTGCATTGAACCAAATTGAGCTTAAAACCGCTTGGCGAACGCTCCGCAGCGAACTTGGTGCAGGACTGGTGAATGGATTTATCAATGGCTTGCTAGTTGCGGCCATTATTATTGCTATTAACCGTGACTTTAAAATTGCTTTTGTACTGGCAATTGCCATGATTATTAACCTGCTGGTGGCAGCATTTTTTGGCACACTTGTGCCGCTGATTATGCAGAAGCTCGGTAAAGACCCGGCCGCATCGGCTACTATATTTATTACCACCGCTACCGATGTGTTCGGGTTCATAGCTTTTCTGGGGCTTGCAACACTTATCTTATAGTAGCTTGGCTGAGACCGTTCACGCTAAGGCGTGCCGGAGGATAAGGCCTCGGAGTATTTTGCTTAGTTGAGGTAGAGCTGAATCGTCTGTAGCCATAGAGAAGACGGGGTCTTCCGTAATTTCCTGTCGTTCACCATTTTTGTTAAGTTGGCAGAGATAGCCTACGGCATGCAATAAAAAGTCTGCATCATGGTTCTTGGCGAAATGGGTTAATACCTCTTTTGGACGTTCATACCCTAACCTGCCTAAGAGGACAAACAACTTCTCGACGACATCAGGAGTGAGATGCATCGCTGCCTCCTCATAACTGGCCGCTAACGCTTCTTCCAGCTCGCTGAGAGCTTCGGGTATACCGCCCTCACCCTGCGTTGACTCTCTCGTTATTGGCTCTGACAAAAACCTTGCCAACGCCACAAGCGTTTGCTCAAGCGGTTGCTCGGTTTGGGCGTGTTCGATAATAGTCTCTATAGTGATGTGCTCAGTACCCGTAGGCTGTAACTCTACAAAAGCTTCAAAATCATCCGTAAACACAATGAGTTCTGGGAGCTCAGGAGCGTCATCAAGAGACACCACAGTTGCTGGCTCTTCCAAAGGTATAGATGCCCTCTCTATAAACAGGTGATATACCTCCATTATGTCGTCATCAACAACCGGCTCGGCCAGCTCTCTGGTTAATGGTTCTACTACAAGAAAAGCCGGAGCCTCTTGGTGTGCTTCTACAGACTTATCCTCTAGTAAAGTATTGCCCAACGTAATCGCTGAAGTTTCTGGTATAAGTTCTGGGGGTTTATCGTCTGGTATTGTGGGGACGACAACGCCTTTACTTTCGGTCACAGGTCTAGCAACAGGAACAGGTTTTACTGCCGGAAGGGCTGAGGCTTGTCTCAATGGTTTTTTGCGCGGCACAACTGGTAGTGAAGTAGCAGCGGGAGAAGCCGCTATTATCGGCTTACGACCCGACGCTGGCTTAACCGGTGCTATGCCGCCCTCGCCTGATACTCGCTTTCGCGTCTTTACTGAGCCGCGTGTGCTACTTGTAACGACCCGCTCTTCCGCTTTCTCTGCACCTGCCAACAGGTCTCCACTTTCCATGACATCATCGCTCGCTACTATAATCTCCCTCGCCCTAAGTGCTTCTTGAACTGCGTGCTCATAAGCATAGGCTTTGACCTCGCTTAGCCCGGTTTCTTCCACTCTTGGTGCCCATATTCTGTCGGGTGTTGGTTCGATTTTTGTAGAATGTGGTTCTGGAGCTTTAGGCTCCCGCACCGGATCGTCCCGCCGAGATTCTCTTGCTTGTATCATTTCAGTTCCACTTGCTGCGAGTGCTAATATCAAGTCTGCCTGGTCAGGAGCTTCGATGGCAAGTTGGGCGATGTAGGGACAGACTTCTTTGACCCGTTCGGCCGAATTAGCGGTCACTATTTCTCCGTTTGCTAACTGATAAGAATACAGCGCTTCGGGTGCCACCGGAGGTGCTATCACATCCCCTGCTCCTCCGGTTTGCGCTACATTACCCTCCATACAATCTTCCCACCTATTATTTTACGTTTCAGTCGGCAGTAAATAGCCGTTTACCATTGATGCAACCGCTCCTTGCACTGCCGGGAACATGGGGTCGTTTTCCCCCATAGCCACTACTCTCAAAATGGCAGGCACTGCTCCAGGGTGCTGACCAGCGACTTTTAAGTAGTCTGCCACGGCTAACTCTTCTCCTTCGGGACTCGTCAAAGGACTGCCGTCCTGCCTAACGAGCCGCTCTGCGGCACGTTCGCCGAGTCCGATTTTTTCTAATAAGCGGAGCATTACCTCGCACCCTTCCACTCCCCCTACTAAGTAGGCATCTACTAGTTCCTGGTCGCTTAGTCGCGGAGTAGTTCTTTCTGGTTCCCCCATATGAATGTATTATACCAAACGAAACTTACGGGTCTTCACTGTACGTACTAAAAGATTATTTTGCCTCGGTAGTGCCGGGCGGTTTGCCGGTAAGCTCTACGGCAACGCTTCCGATACCGGGGGTATCAAGCGCAGCATCAATCTGTGCTTGGGCGCCCTCGCGTGGATATGTGTCAGAACCGACACGTGTGGCCGAAACGGTCATAAAGTCATCAGTTTGTACCGGCCTTAAGATTACGAGCTGTCCGTTTCCATAAGGATTAGCTCCGGTGAGAAAAACGGGCTGCTGGGTAATTTTACGAGCTAGCCCAAATGGCCGGCTGGCTTCAGTAACGCGGGCGTCGGCTTCTTGTAGCAACCGTACCCCGCCGTCCAGATGAAGGTTAGTGGGGACGAATTGTTCATAAATGCTCCTGTCCGGGTCAAGTCGCTCGCCAAACATAAACACCACCCGCCCAACTTCATGTACTAGCTTGGGTATTTCAGCGGCCAAGTCATAGTGTTCAGGCGTAACGTCACCATCAGACGTAATGACCGCCATGTGTTTGTACGTTCCTTCGTCACCCTGCAGCCCTACGGCTTTTGCTGGCAACAAGTGCACAGCAGTAGAGTCATCACCAAATACATGTAATTTTGCTTCAACGCCAGCAAGATCTTGTATAGCTGGCGGCCGCTTACCATTAATGATGCGAACCATCAGCCCCGGACCCGGGAATGGCTGCCGCCACACGAATCGATCAGGTATACCTAGTTCTTCGCCAACTTCACGAACTTCGTCTTTGAACAGGTCTGCTATCGGCTCTAGTAGCCTGCCAGCTTGCTTCCAGGCCAACTGAGTTCCTCCAGCGTTGTGATGCAGTTTAATAATTGAGGACTTTTTGCTTGTGCGACCGCTTTCAATAAGGTCAGGATACAGTGTGCCCTGTGCGAACACACTATTAGTCGGGTCAACGCCAAGGTCGTGTAGAGCCTGTTCAAACACACGGCCGTACGTGTAGCTAAAGATTGCCCGCTCGATTCTGTGGTTATACTGATTCATCAGTGGCTGCCTGGCTCGCATTCGTCGGCCGGTAACCGGGTGGAGATATGACCGGGCATGTTGGAATTGCTGTGAAGCGTCGATGTAATGGACTTCGAAGCCTTGATCTCGAGCGGCTTCGACAGCTTCTTCGCTTTCTTTTTTACGGTTAAAGCCGGTGTTAACATGCACTGCTGTCAACCGGGAACCAATTTCATTCGCAATAACCCTGCCGCTTATTAAAGAATCTACTCCGCCACTGTACCCTAGCACTACTTTGGCGTCACCAGGCGTCTGCTCCCGAACACGCTCACCAATGACACGGATTTTTTCGTCTGCCACATAGTCACACGCCATGCCGGCCACCACCCGATCAAACTGCTCAAGCATAGCCAGGCCGTTTTCGGTGTGGGTAACCTCTGGGTGGAACTGGCTGGCAAACTTAGTGCCTGCTTCATCTATAAAGGATGCTACATACCCACTGCCGTCAACGGCTGTCATAGAGGTTGCCTGCAGCCCTGGCGCCAAACCGTCTTTGGTAACAGATTGACCATGCGCCATCTGAACCTCTTGCTTTTCACCCATACTACCCAGCACCGGACAGTCCGGGTCAACAACATGCACCGTCATCACATCGTCTTCGCGACGCTCATAGCTATCTACCGTGCCTCCGCGGACATAGTTAAATTCCTGAAAGGCGTAGCAGGTGAAAAGCGACGGCAGAGGGTTTTCGTCAGTAAATATACGTGGATCGGCTTTAGGGGACTCGGGCTGAGTGACATCCGCTGGGCCACCCGTGGCATGGATGGCGTCAAAGTTTTCGACTAAATATTCCAGTGGCGTGTCATATGGCAAGACGATTGATTCCACGCCCAAAGCCCGATGGCGACGCGCTATCGTTTGGGTCAATTGTGAGCCCGCATCCAGTACGGCAATTCGACTATGTGGCGGACGGCCAATTTCAACAGGTGCTACTGCAAGCTCGCCAGAACGCTCCATAGTTGCTGTCATTAGCTCAGTATAAAGTTAGAGGTCTTGCCCGTAAAGAAAAAACGTGTTGTAGAAATGTCCTGACTTACTCTTGCCAGTCAGTAATAACAAGGGATTTACCTCGTTTAACAACGGTGACCTTTTGGCCCTGCTGCCACTTTAGCTCACGAACCAGCCCTATTGGCAGCGTTACCTGGTATGTGCCGGTTGAGTTTTTGCTTATTGAACGAACGTGTTGTTGACCTGCTTTTGTAGTGCCCATATGGCTCTCCTTGCTTACGTATTACCATAAGCAGTATATCATGATCTCAGAGTTAACTCAGCTTTAACTCTGAGTTAACTCTGAGGTTTAATGAGTAGCTTTTGTAGCACTGGTAGTACCAGGCCTGCTATGAGCTGATGGCCTTGATCGTTAGGATGAACCCCGTCCGGCAACAACTCGCCTTGCTTCTGTACCTTCTGAAAAGACTGGAGTATTTCCACGTATTCTACCTGGTTCTGTTCGCATACTTCACGGAGTATTCTGTCAAATTCATCTATTCGAGTATTGGTGTACCCACTCTCGCCCCACGACACAGGATTCGTACGAGTATCCACGCAAGGCGTCAAACCCACGAATAATATTTTGTCAGAAAACTGACGCGCCGTTGCTATGATGGCCGTGAGGTTTTGTGCATACTGTTCTGGAGTAGAAAAGTTGATATCAGCTTCAGTCCGAGAATCGTTGACCCCGATAGCAAACACAAGTGCTAGCTTTTCGCTTGCTCGCGCTTTGGTTTCATTTTCCAATCGAGCTAATACGTCGTCGCTACTGTCCGCGGATACGCCGAGGTTAAAGATAGACGGCGGATTATCGTCGCTGCCGTCTACTTTTTGGGCATCGTAGACCTTTCGTATCCGGCTAACCCAGCCACCTTCGCTATCCCAAAACCCTTGTGTAATGCTATCCCCAAATATAAGTACCCGCATAGGTACATAGTAGCAAATTTTATAATAGTGATGCGAGCATAGAGATTGGCCGGGCACATACGTGGGATACGCCGTAATGCTGAGCATTTGTGGTGGGGACTGGTTGATCTGGGATAAGCGTTCACCTATCAACAGATAGTGAGGCCTATTGTGTACGCTGCTTTTTACCAACAAGCGTACTCACGCTCCACGTCAGACCCAAAGCCAGCACGAGCAAGGATGAAACTATAAACGCCACTGCACCGTACCCTTTTGTGTTAGGGTCGAGAAACGGATATGGGTACCAGCCGGTTAGTGCACCACGGGTAAGTGCGTAGGCAACATAGACGACTGGGAACAGCAACCATCTGAGGCAACGACCGAATGCGAGTTTGCGCTTGGGTCGATCAATTATTAAGTCGACGAGCATAGCAAGCGGCATTATGTAGTGCAGTACGATGTTGTTCCATGGTAGTGCTGTGAACTCGGTATTCTCTAACCCTGCCAGCAGCAGCGAAAACCCAAGCCCGACAATAAGGATATAGACTGCTGCCGCGCTTCGTACTGCGGTTAATTTCGCACCCTTGCCTCCAGCAGTAGCCAGCGCACTCAACACCAACACAACCGCCACAATTATGTTTGCTTCAACCGTGAAGTAACTAAAGAAATTAATCGGGTTAAAACGGCCGCGCTCAATAAGCACTACGACTTCAGTTACTAGGGCGCCCCCGCCCAGCAGACCGAAGAACATCTTGTACCCAATCAGCAGCTTTTTGTTATTTACCATAAGCAGATTATACCTCAGGCATTTTATATCAACTAAAAATACGAGAGCGGCACTTGACTTTTTATTTTACAAAGGCGGCTATTGCTACGACAAGCGTGAGCATGAGGCTGGATAGTACTTCGCCTCTTCGGACTTTTTCTCTGAGGATAAACTGCCCTGCCAGATAACGCAGAGCCGGGCCAAGCATCAAAAAGAGCATCGTCAGCACGACGCCGTAAACTTGTATAGCGTACAGGCTGACAATCGCCCCGACAGCATACATAATACCGGCAGCTGCTCCATAGCCGACTCGTTTGGGTGTAAAGCCTCTCATTTTCTTAACTGGGAAGAAGAGGGTAGTTAGCACTAAGATTGAGGTGACCCGAAAAAAAGCAAGGTAGGACGGAGAAATATAGTGCAACGTCTCTTGGTACAAGCTTGGCAGAATACCATACAAAATTACGCCAACTAACAGATAGAACATGCCCTTTTTCTGGCTTTTCCTAAGCTTGCGGCGATGAATACCCCAGCGCACAATGAAAGCTCCCAGGATAAAGGCCACCAGAAAGGCTACGTTTCGTTCCTCCGGGAAAATGACATACCCAATAAGACCTGCCAGAATTGGCTCAAAGTCAACTAACGGCTCCCGCAGCGAAAGGTCATCGGCCTTCAGACTAAGTTCGTCAAAGACATTACCGCCGAAAGAGAAAAGAGCAACCAGCAGAAGCAGAACACCTACTTTGGGTGAGATATGCGGCAGCGATTGGTTAGTGAGCAGCAGGAACAACCCTATAGAAATCGACATGGTGAGAAACGCCAAAAACATCATCTGGCGAGCCCCAATACGATTTCTTCGGAAGTTCAGTTTATCGATTGTTTTACCGGCACTCTCGGCCAGGATCGAAGTAAACAAATAGAAAAAACCCATGCGCTATATTGTAGCGTATTGATTGCTTAATCCAGTCGGCTTAAATACCTGCGAGTCTATGTACTGCGATTATTTATATTCCAGGATATCTCCGGGCTGGCAGTCGAGCGCTTTGCATATCGCTTCTAGCGTTGATAAACGAACCGCTTTGGCCTTGCCGTTTTTTAATATAGAAAGGTTAGCCATGGTGATACCGACTTTTTCTGTCAGTTCGGTGACGCTCATTTTGCGTTTGGCGAGCATTACGTCAATATTGATTATTATTGCCATGATATTGCCTTAGACCGTTAAGTCGTTTTCTGATTTTATATCAATTGCCTGCCGGAACAGCCGCTGCAGTACTGCTGCAAAGACCGCGATCACCAGCGGCGCGCCTGCTAGAGCCATACTGATTATTATCAAACCCGGCGCATCATCGTGTTCGGCCCACACATAAAAGAACGGCACACTGGCCGCAAGTAACAGGCTGACCGTGACCGCACAATAAGTTATGCGCTTGAGCGCTTTTACGGACAATAACGAAAAGGCTTTGTTTTTATCAATATAGCTTAGCAGCCGCAAAGCCTGGTATAGGGCGTAGAAAAACGGTATTGCCGCTATATACATTGCTGTCAAAATTCCGTAAAACGCGTGGGCTATACTTGAGTACTCTACATCGCTCCCCACTGCCCTCCACATCGCCGGAAGCGCAAACACGCACAGCGCCAATACTACTGCTCCGATAGCAAAAACAGCTGCCCTCAAGAAAAATGTTGATCCTCGTTTCATAGATAGGCCTTTCCTGTTTATCACAAACAGAGTCTAGCACATGATTTATCGTTTTACAACAAAATAATATCGTTACTATAGGCTATTGTACCCTAATGGTAGGTAAGTGAATCCTATTCCCTCAAGTTCATTTTACTTTTACTGCCGTTGATGCAAATGTCTCATGAGTGCGACATTAACAGCAAGTGAGTACAAATGCACATCTGCCCTATAGGCATCCCAAGCTGCTTCGTTAGCCTCAGGACTGTCAAACTCATGGTTGAGGTGGTGATCACGCAGTTGTTGCCAGAATGCCTGCTCTACGTCATTGGTAACCCCAGGTTGGTTTACATCATAGATGTTCCAATAACCACCCGCTGCAGCAATATCTGCCTCAAATTCAGCCTCTTGATCGGGGCTTAGGACGGGTGCTTCGGGGCGAGTATCGAGATTACTCATAAGTTAATTATACCAATTTAAAGATAAATTGTCAATACCTACAATGGACTACTATACCCTAATGGTAGGCAAGCACTTATCCGCCGCAAAAGATGCTTCATGTTTTAAAAATTCTCATACTACCGTCGTCTTGTCATGCGGAGCAAGGTTCTCCGAGCAGCCGGGTCATTTGATCTTTGGACGGCATGGTCGGCAAAGCCGTTTATTACTAACATGCCGTAATCGGGCGTGGGTACTTCTATACCATCAACTACATGTAAAGTACTGAAAGCATCGCTGACGAGCAGCCTGCGGTAACACCCTCCAAAGCCGTCATTATGCCACCCGGTATCACTTTTACTAATCTGATTAGGGTGATCTTGCTGGATATGAACTTCCAACACTTCATCTGGATCCTGGAGAGTAAGCTCCCCTAAACCTGCCGCTAACTCAATTATAGGCATAAAGTGTCTCACCTCTGGCTGTAGGCTCTCTACAGTTTGCGCTTCACCATATCCCCAGATAGTTCCATATGGACGGCCATTACCAGGTAAAGGAGAGCTAAAGACACCCCTTAACTCTGCAGGCACAAATCCTACTACGTTAGAAAACGGTTCCCTAGCATCTGACATTATTTTGATATTATACTATAATAACGTAAGTACTGCAATCGCTGGGTATAAAAGCTGGTTTCCCTATTGACAGCAATGAGATGTTGAGATAACATTAAACCAAATGGTTGAATATACATTCCAACTTGATTCCGTCTTTGCATCGCTCTCCGACCCTACCCGGCGCGATATCCTTTCCAGAGTGTCTCGCTGCGAGATGTCCGTAAGCGAACTCGCCGCAAACTACAGTGTTACCTTTGCGGCTATCTCAAAGCACTTAAAAGTCATGGAACGCGCAAAACTTATCGTGAAGCGAAAGGAGGGCAAGAAGCACATGGTGTCACTGGCACCAAACGCTCTGATGAGCGCCGATGAATACTTAGAGCAGTATCGCATACGACTGCAAAGCCGCTACGACAAGCTGGAAACATTAATTCAATAAGGAGAAGCAAATGGCAAACGTAAAAGTAACAAAAGATCTACAAAATAAAAAGCTAGTTATTGAGTACCTGGCAAACGGGTCTTTAGAAAAAGTTTGGCGGGCATACACCGATAAAGATTGGTTTGAGAAATGGTGGGGTCCAGAGGGCTGGGAAACGACCGTCAAAGAGTTCTCTTTCGAACCCGGCGGGCGGGTACATTATGGCATGAAATGTGTCGATAAAAACCAAGGCGAATGGTTTGGCCAAGAGTCATGGGGCATGATGGACATCCAAGCCGTCAATGATCCTAAAAGCTTCACCTACAAGGACTACTTTTCTGACGCACAAGGCACGCTCAATACAGAAATGCCCGTGATGGTTGTCACCAATGAATTCACGGAAGAAGACGGCAAAACCAAAATTGTCAGCACATGCCTGGCTGATAGCGCCGAACAAATCGAGGAACTGCTAAAGATGGGAATGATCGAAGGCTTCTCAAGCCAACTCACCAAGCTCGATACCCTCGTCGGATAGACGACGAAAAAAGGATATCTCTACGATTTGATGAGAATGCCCGCCAGGAGAGCTATACAGCCAGCTACTAATTTTCGGGGGAGATGCTCTCTTTCTCTCAGAAGAATAACTCCTAACAGTACCGACAAAATAACCTGTGCGGTAAGCAGTACCACCACTACACCGCGGTCCGGAGCATTACGGTAGGCAAAATACGAAAATACAAAGTAGCCGGTGCTACAGGCCGACGCAAAAATTGTTGTTTGCACCACCGAGACTGTGTGTTTGGCAAGCGTTTTGAAATCTTTGCGCACTTGCCTGATATAGGCTAGCCATACGATTAAGGTTGCTCCTCCGAAACTCAGCAACAAATACGTACCTGCCGGCATTGTTTTGGCTAATTCAGCGCTGCTCACCTGAAAAACAGCGAATAACAAAGCCGAGCCGAGTATATAAAGGATCGCCGGTTCAACTTTCTTTGCACCTTTTTTATACTGTACCAGCAGGATAGCTAGAAAAAGCAAAACGATGCCGCCCATTTGTTGAAGTGAAAAACTACTGCCCAAAAACACGACCGACAAAAGAGATCCCCACAGTAGTAATGATGAAAAAGCTATGGCCGCTACGCTAGCTTCCAGGCTTGCTAGCCCCTTAAAGAATAAGATGTTGCCACCTGCCTGGGATACAATCATCAGCAGAGTAATTAACCAAAGGCCTGAAAGTCCATCGAAAGATATTCCTCCCACAAAAGGGCTGATTGCTAAAGACAATAGCGTAGCCGCACCTGTAAAAAGCACCGATTGGGTCATCGGGCTTACCTTGGCTCGGTTGCTCAGCAACTTCACCCCTATGCTCATGAGAGACCTTGAGCATATAGCTAGGACGGTTAAAAGTAGCCAGTTCATGAACGTAACTTTATACTCAGCTCTTTATAGCCTGTGTTAGGGTCTGGGCTTCGTTCAAAAACGGTGTCATCCAAAATTCCAATAACTAGTTCGCAGGTCATTCTAACTGTAGAACCTTCTTTTAGATGTCCTCCCCATACTTTACCTTCAATATCTGAACCTGAGATATGAATATGAATGCCTGTTGGAGACACCGTGCCATCTAGCGAGACGATTTCTAGATTTTCTGGGTAGATGTATGTAGTATTACCATCGATGACAGGGACACGGATTTTAGATTTTGTTAATCCGCCTACGCCAGAAAGTATTATTCCGGCTTGGATGTCATTATCGGCTATAATTTTCTCAATCTCTTTGACAAGATCTTTGCCTTCTTTAATCCTTACTGCAATCGTTTTCATAAAGTAATACTATCACAGCCAAAGAACCAGACCTCTACTTGAGGAACATAGTGCTAGCTTAGTGCTGAATAGCTGGTGTATTTCTAACCGAGGGCACTGATAATGTAGATAGAGGCGGTTTTACTCCTGATAATGCAGTAATTTGACGAGGAGATAGCTACCCATTCCAATTTCAAACAATTCTTCAAGTGGTACCATAGCGAACCGGTATAGCTGAGGATTTCCGTATACTTTAGTGCCGAGGATTTCAAACAGTACGATACCGCTCATAAAAATCATCAGCATCACCAATAAGTTGCCTTGTTTTTTAATAAGTGGTGATATTTTGAAGTGGTGGTACATCAAAATAAAAATCCCAAGAAGACTAATCAACCCCATTGCTACCAGCACCCACGCGTGGTAAAACACGCTATCGTAACCAATCTGCAGCATTTCTCGAATCGGCTTTGCCAGCTGTTCGTGCAATACAAAGACTTCGTCAATTGCCCAATATGTGAAGAAAAGTGTAAACCCAGTCCAGAAAGTTTTGTGGTAAAAGCGTTTTGCTTCCAGCCGAAGCTTCCATGCAGCGATCCCAATAGTTAAGAGCAGCATGCCACTATAAAAAGTTGGCACATTGTATTCACGATCCAGGTCAAATAGTTTCGTGTAATTTACTGACAGATAATTTGGCGCATACAACTCAATGGCTACAGAAGCAAAATGCAAAAGCCCCAACACAATAATATTAACAAGTAACACGCGGGCAATTATGGGATCATGGGATTTTGAAAGTAGTTTAAACATCTAGAAGCTATTCTATAGGTGTATCTAAAAATAAACTACAGATCATCACTTGAAAAAATTTCTTCACAGAGGTCAAAATGTTCTTGTTTGGGATGGAGCTACAGAATTTACTTAAACTCTTCAAATGGCGAACACCTTAGTTCCTGTTGAGTTCTTCTGCTAGTCCAATGAGGATTTGTTCAGGACCGCGAATATAGCACAATCGATACGAGTCCTCATACTGAACAATCTCACCAACAAGCTCTGCGCCACGCTCCTGTAGCCGAGATACCGTATCATCGATGTTTTCTACGGTAAACATAGTACGTAGATAGCCAAGGGCATTCACTGGAGCATTGCGATGGTCGGCAACTACGGGTGGGGTAAGAAAACGCGATAGTTCCAATCTGCTATGCCCGTCGGGGGTAACCATCATAGCAATCTCGACACGTTGGTCGCCAAGTCCTGTGACGCGCCCAGCCCATTCTCCTTCGACCATCGCCCGTCCTTCAAGTTCTAAACCGAGTTCTGTGAAAAAAGAAACTACTTCATCAAGTGACTCCACTACGATGCCGACGTTATCCATCCTCCTTAGATTAGCTTTTTTTGATTTCATATTTATTATTCTAACCCCTTTTAACTTTTACGTAGGACATCTCGAGGTCTTTTCTCCAAGTCTTGCCTTTATTATCAGACGCTTCAGCTATAGTATGCAAGCTGCCTGCTTTGATCTCTAGAGTCATTCGCTGATAGAAATCCTTGTCCTCTCTCCAGAAGACCATTTTCTTGCCGTCAAAGTCGATATTGAAGATACGAGCAACGCCCCGCTGATCGTAATAGAACATTTGGTATTTTTCTTGAGGGTCGCTGTAACCTATAACCCATGCATCACTAGGTTTTTTATCCGCGTCGCTGCTCCGCATCACTATAAAAGCATCATGTAGCCGTTCGATGGTCGTAAAACCTTTAACTTCAGTGTCCATACTCTCTAAGAACCAACAATTGTACATTGTGTATTCCCATTTACCGATAAGTGGTTCTAATGCGGCAAGAGCTTTATTTTTCATATATCAATCATAGCAAAATACACCTAGAAGCGTATTTATCAAATCATGAAACTTGGTGCTGGATTGCAGACGTATTTCAAACTATAAATCCCAGTAATGTTGACGATTATAAGCTAAAGGATTTAGTGCAGCAATTTAACCTTGCAGCTGATTTATTGGGCCAGCCTGGTACGTCGTAGTAATTGAGCATTTATCGCAACCACGACGGTAGACACCGACATAAGCACAGCTCCGAGAGCAGGAGCAAGGACGATACCAGCTCCATAAAGTGCGCCAGCTGCTAGTGGTATTGCGAATACGTTATAGCCCGTAGCCCATACTAGGTTTTGTTGCATCTTACTGTAAGTGGCTTTTGATAGTTTGATTACTTTTACCACGTCTTGAGGGTCGCTTTTCACCAAGATAATATCTGCTGATTTTATAGCTACATCCGTACCAGCACCAATAGCAATGCCAATATCTGCTTGTGTAAGAGCAGGTGCATCGTTGATGCCATCGCCAACCATCGCAACTTTCTGCCCATTTTTCTGTAACTCTTTGACTTTAGCAGCCTTGTCTTCTGGTTTTACCTCGGAAAAATACTGGTCTAAGCCAAGCTGCTTTGAAACGTACGCTGCAACTTCATCTGAGTCGCCTGTTATCATCGCAGTCTTTATGCCCATTTCTTTGAGCGTTGCGATAGTTTGCTTTGACTGACTGCGGGCAATATCCGCTAAACCTAAAGCACCGACAACTTTTTTATTGGTAATCAGATACACTTCGGTCTTGCCCTCTTTTGCTGCTTGTTTAACAGCCTTGGCAATATCAGATGGAACGGACAGTTTGTTTTCCTCAATGTAGCGGTAACTTGCAGCAATATACACATCGTTACCGTGCAATGTACCTTGCACGCCTAATCCAGGCAACGCCTTAAAGTCAGCAACCTTATCAAGATGAACGTGCCGTTCTTCGGCTTCTCGTACAATACCTTTACCTACAATATGCTCACTGCTTTGTTCAAGGCTGGCAGTGAGATGCAATACGTCTTCATCCGTGTAGCCTTTTGTAGCCCACACGTCGGTTACACCATGTTCGCCTTTCGTGAGAGTGCCCGTCTTATCAAACAACACCCAGTCCAGTTTACGTGCCGATTCAAGAGCAATTCGCTTACGAACAAGTAGTCCATTACGAGCAGACAGGGCAGTTGATATAGAGACAACCAACGGAATAGCCAAGCCGAGTGCGTGCGGACAGGCAATAATCAGAACCGTAACGGAGCGTTCTAAGGCAAAGTTCGCATCTTTAGCTATCAGCCAGAAAATAAATGTAGCGATGGCAGTAGCGATAGCGATGATAGTCAGATAAAAAGCTGCTTTGTCTGCAAGCACCTGCACGTTTGACTTTGAACTTTGTGCCTCGGCTACAAGCCGCATAATCCCTGCAAGTGCCGTATCTTGACCGAGCTTCGTAACTTTTACAGTAAGTGAGCCATCTTGGTTGCCCGTACCTGCAACAACTTCATCATTGATAGTTTTGCTTACAGGCTTACTTTCGCCAGTTATAGCAGCTTCATCAACTGATGAACTGCCGTCCACGATTACGCCGTCAACAGGTATGCTTGAGCCAGGACGTATAAGTACTAAGTCGCCAACTTTCAACTCACTTACCAACATCTGTTTTGGCTTGCCGTTGACTAGCTTCTCGGCTTTATCAGGCAACAGTTTAGATATAGCATCTAGGGCATTTTCCGCCTTTGCAACTGATGCCATCTCTAGCCAATGACCAAGCAGCATAATTGTTACAAGTGTCGCTAATTCCCAAAAGAAACCATCGCCCTGAATGAAAAACTGTGTAGCAACGCTATAAACGTATGCCGTAATGATAGCCAAGCTGATGAGCGTCATCATGCCTAGCAATTTGGCTTTCAGTTCGCCAATCGCACCTTTTATGAACACCAAGCCACCGTAGAAGAATATGATGGTACTAAATACGAATGGTATGTATTCAGAGCCAGTAAAATTAGGCGGCGTGAAGTTCAACCAATGTTGTATCATCTCGGAATATACAAGAACGGGTATCGTGAGTAGTAATGATAGCCAGAACTTATCTTTGAACATAGCTACTGAATGACCAGCATGTTTATCATGGTCTTGATGCTCAGAGCGGTCGTGTGTATGGTGCGAGTGTTCCATCTTTAATGACTGCCGTGCATCATCTGCATTGACTCGTCAGTTGAGTAGCTCCAGTCTTTTTGCCACTGTTTCATATCTGCTATCTCTTTAGTCTGAGCTGTTATGATTGCCTCGCCAAGTGTCTTTATTTCATCGTGCTTAGCCCGTGACGGGATAAGTTCAGCCATATCAACTGCACCCTCGTGATGAGCAATCATCATTTCAATAAACGCTTTGTCAAAGTCGTCACCAGACAGCCCCTCAAGTTGCTTGTTCATATCTGCCATAGACATAGTGCTATGGTCGGTAACAACGCTCTGCTCGTTTCTGCTAGTATCCATACCCATCATTCGCATCATCCCTGTGTTGTTATTGTTTACAGCCTGACCAGCCGCAAAACCGGTTATGACCACACCTACGAGCAGACCGATTATACCTATCATTATGCTTTCTTTTTTCATCACATTTCTCCTTTATTTACTTCTTACATTTGATAGCTCATATAAGCCCAACAGCTCCTCGACTGCTTGTTCTTGGGCTTTCTCCGAGCCGGAACTAAGGTTCTCTTTAATATGAGTACGGACGTGGTTTTCAAGAATTAGCTTATTGAGCGAACTTAGTGACTTTTGGATGGCAAGGCTTTGCGTGAGAATATCCATACAGTATTCTTCTTGGTCAATCATTTTTTGGACACCACGCATTTGGCCCTCTAGTATCTTGGCTCGGTGCAATGCTCGTTGTTTTATATCACTAATCATATTCTCATTATAGTACCCCCTGGGGGTATATGTCAATATATCAAAATACACTTAAAAAGAGGTATGAATCGTCTAAATAGTTAGAAACAATAGCTAAAAATTCAATTTGGGGTACTCGTGGTGCGGCAGGTCTCAAATAGTTTTCACTTAATCAGAGATGAGATAGCACGCTGGAGGGATATTCTAGCCGTCCCTCATCAAGAATTGTTATCATACAAGTAAGTTGTGGGAGTTACATTGTACATAGGACTAAAGTCTCACGTGTCCAGCATATCCCAATCTTCACCAAGCACCCAACGAAGTGCAGACAGCTTGCCGTTCGTGAAGCCCCAATCAAAATCATCTTTTGCACCTAAATTTTTCTTACCCACAATCTTTTCAGCCTCTCGCATTGATTTTCGCATACCTGCCAGTATCTTTGGGTCTAACTTAGTTTCACCACTGGCAATACGATTCTCTAGCACTAGTTTTCTTTCATACCATACTTTCCAAAACATTTCTTGTTCTGCGGCTACAAGCTCAGCTTCAGTACGCAATCCAGCCCGCAGGTAATTCGTAAGAAACCCGTCGTGTTCCTCAGCCATACGTTTAATGGTTGGGCGTTCCCAGTATAAAATCCTAAAGGGTGGGCGATTATTCTGTTCATAATCTCTCAGGAAATCCTTACACGGATTAGATAAAAAGTTGCTAGCCATTATTAGTGCAACGTGAGCACGTTCTGCAGTTGCCCACGCCAGAAGCGAGGTTACCTTTTCTGGTGGAACGCCTTTTGTGTATCTTTTACAGTCGATGAACCAGGTCTCCATATGCTTTGTGCCATCGACATCTTCTCGTTCCATATGGGCTACGATATCTCGTCCTGAGTCACTTGGGCTGGCCGCCAACCCAGTACCTTTACGCCAGTCGACATTCACAAAGCCAGCCTCTTTTAGTAGTTCAAAGCAGAATTCTTCAAATTCAGTTGGTGACATATCATCAAACATAGGCTAAAGCTTTAGCATATCGCTAATTAACTTTACCTTTTCAGCAAGTTCTTTATTGGCTTTAACATTAGACTTGTTCAACAAATAGTCAAATAAGTCTTCACGTTTTCCGATTGTCTGACTAGCAGCGACAATTAGTGCCCTAACGGTTAGAAAAATATCCCTACTCCCCCAAAACACTTTGTATGCTTCTTCTGCTTTTGGGTGAGAAAATTTCATAAAGATTTGCTTAGGCTTTAAGTTCTGCTGAAACTTTTCTAGGCTTAGCTTACCGTCCCTTACTTCCGCTAACCTTAGTGCGTATTCTTCGTTATATTCTGACAAAAAACTGTCGATTACTTTTGGTTGTATTTCAGGGAAACTTGCCACAAGTGTTTCTTTGTTTAAGAAGTAGGATTCAACGGCATATTTATCTAGTACAAAAATCTTTGAATCAAGCTCGGCTTCAAGGTCGCTAGGGGGGCTCTTAAACTCAGTTAAAATCTTCTGCTTTATATTTTCTTTTCTTTTTGTGAGCTCCTCACCATCGCTATCGCTGATAAGCACATATTTGCTACTCACATTTTCACTGGATATGATTTTAATATAGGCGTAATAGTGTATTGCTCGAAATCCGTCGGTTGGTATTAGCTTTATTTTAGGACTATCCAATCCAAGATATTTATAGAACTTTTCATCATCGTCCCCTTCAACAAATACAATTAATTGTGGGTTCAATACATCTTCGTATCGTATGCCTAGCTCATCAATTACGTCCTCAACTTTAACACTTTCAATCTGCGTTTCACCCTCTTCGTTTAAGCGTACCTGACGCACACTTTCCGTTAGCCATATATCTGCAATCATTATTGGTGAGTGGGTCGTAAAGATGACCTGAGTTGCTTCTGCGATCCTTCTTAGTGCTGCAAACATTCTTCTTTGATACTCTGGGTGCAGATAAACCTCTGGTTCCTCGACTATTAAAATTGCGTCGTCTTCTCCAGTTGATAACTCCCCATAGACTTCTAGGAGCGACAGTATGAACATACTCTGTAGTCCCGTACCAGAGTTAAGAATATCTACCTTTTTTACATTAGGTATTCTTTCATCACTAATGTTTGTTGTGTACGCAATGCCCTTATCAAGGTTTACATCAGGCGTGATTGATATTGAGAAATTCTTCTCGTTGATAACTTCGTTAAACTTGTCGGTGAGTCTAGTTGATACTGATTCTGATTCCCGCTTTTTCAAATCTTCAATTTGTTCAGATAAGGCTTTGAAATCTTTGGCGAACTCCGCCTGGTCTTCAACCTCTTGTAGTTTTAAGATTTTTTGAAGTAAAGTCGTCTTTACTCCCCCTGTTGTTGTCTCGCCTGGATTCCTGATATCACTAATACTTAAGAGAGTGGGTAATTTTTTACAGTAAGCTGCCTTCGCTAAATCCTTACCATCTATTTGATATACAACCTTTGCACCCTTTTCATATCTAACTTTTAGCTCCAGCTTTTCAACCTCTTCACCTATGATTTTTTCAAGAGTTCCGCTAATCTCTATAGCTTCGTCGGTGTCTTTATGGAAATCGTCCTCACTCAGCCCACGCTCTGTAAAAAGAACTTCCACAGCCTTCAGGAAACAAGATTTACCTGCATTATTACGTCCAATAAGAGCGAATATCTTAGTTATCGGGCCAACATTTTCAGCTTCTTTTATTGAACGGAAATTTTTCACGCTTAGATTGACAAGTTTCATAGACCTATCATAGCAGTGGCTAGAAATAAAAGCCATCTAGACAATAAAGCTTTGAATCATCAAATCAGTACGAATAAAACTCATATTCAATGTTTTTACCTTTTAACCATTTAACAAACTCTCCTTGTTCATCAAAGCTATCTCGCACAAGTTCTAGCAGGACACTGTTTATATTTTCAGCTTTGATGGTAATCCAGGTTTCATAATCACTGTCGCCACCATTGGGTGCAATTTTCTTGGTTGCCTGACCATAATCTGTTTGTTCGAACTCAAAGTCACCATTGTCTTTAATCTCCAGGCTTCTGTATCGTTTATCGCCATCGGGCAGAATAAGGTCTGAGTAGTTTAGGGTTTTCATAAGGTCTCGCTTTCTGCCGCAAATAAAAAACGGCTCGAATTGTTAAATCCGTAGCCGCAATGGACGCCGAAGGCCGCTGTTCCTACCCCTCTATTATAACAGATGGTGGTCGTATATAATAGGGGCTAGAGTGACTTGTCACCCTATGACCTAACCCGGTGCTTTATGCGGCGGTATGGCCACAAATCCATCAAGAACTGAAAGCTCGTCGCAGAGCACTGTTCTTGATGGTTACAACTGGAAACGGTTGTAGGTGGCTTCGGCCATCGCTGCGGCGAGCTTTTTGATTTGCCGCCTAAAGTTAACTAAACGAAAGGAATGAAATGACAAACCAAAAGTCAAACACCAAGAGTATTGCTAGAAAAGTTACTGTTTGGGGGCTTCTGTTACTGTCTCTGCCCCCCATACTATTAGGCGAGCCAGGGATTAGAATTTTTGGCCTTATTGTAGCCGGGACGGTCATTATATGGGATGCGGTAGCGGCATCAAATCGTAAAACTATAGGGCACACACACCAGACAACAATAGAATCGTTGCCATCCGAAAACACGCACCCATCACCAGTGGTTCTTACGCCTAAAGTAAACGATAGCATTGTTTTACCTAAACGACCCGTACTCATCATAACGGTCATTATTTTAGTGATCGCGGCTTATTCACTCGGCTATACAACTGGTAAAAACACAGCCGTACGACTGAGTGCTGAGTCCGCCAAAACCGCACGTTAACACCGAGTTGTTATTAGAGTCCGTAAAAGACCCCGAGTTATGTCTGCTTCAAAGCATCTCAAACTGAATTATTTTTCAATTAATCAAAGTGTGAGTGACCGCTTGAACAAGTAACCAAAAAGGTGTATGTTGGATGCAGCTGTTGTTGCAATGAGTCTCACATCCGCTCGCAACAATCCTCTACCCAGAAGGTGTGAAAAACTGCAAAGCAATAACACATTTGGGTAAAGCCTGTGGAGCCTTCAAAATGAAGGACTCTGATTTTTGTTTTACACACAATCCTAAAACAAGAGCCTTACATTCAAAAGCCGCACAACGCGGCGGAAGTATCTGTAGGGACGGAAGCAGTACCTACGTCCAATCTCAGCCTAACACAGCGAATAACTTACCGGACGTCGTTCGTAACTTACCTCAAATTCCCAGAACTACGAGGTGGTTCTAGTGAGTGTGAAACAAGAACGCAAAAAGCAAGCAAAGGAACTCGCTTTGCTTCTATATGATATCTACAAGGAGAAAACTATCAAGGAAAAAAAACAGAACGAAAGGAAAGATTAAAATGCCCGACAAGAAAATAGCACTTGCTCTATGTAGGGTGTCTTCGGTTGACCAGTTACAGAATAATAGTCTAAGCCGCCAAAGACATAATGTAATCATTCGAGCAGAAAAGCTCGATGTAATAATTCCAGATGATGGCTGGTGGTCTGGAAGTGTCTCAAGTAAGCGTGGAACAAATATAAATCGCAAAGACTTGCAAGAAATGCTAGAACGCTGCAGGCAAAATCGGCGTATTGAGTACATCATCGTCGATGAAGTAGACAGATTTATGAGGTCAATGCTAGAAATTGGTTACTATCTCGTGGAGTTCAAGCGACTCGGTGTGACCGTTGTGTTTGCCTCACAGCCAAACTTAAAAACCGATACTGCTGCGAATACACTAATGCTGATGCTTGAAGCTTTTAAAGCCGAAGGAAGCAATGAGGAGCGTCAGCACAAGTCAATTGACGGCCAAACAAAGGCACTTCTTGAAGGTCGATATACTTTTTGCCCAAAACCCGGATACAGACGCGGAACACAGAGGGGTATACCTGAGGTAGATAGAACTCGAGGCCCTGCACTACAAAAAGTATTACTGGATATCGTGGAATACCGTGTCTCTCCCACCCAGGGCCTCATTGAACTTAACAAGAGTGAGTTTATGTCTGACGGCCACTCACTTTATAAAATGGACAAGTTCAGGAAGATAGCTACAGACCCATTCTACGCAGGAACTGTTGAAATCAATAAACAGGTGCAGGTGCGAAACGATAATGGCCTGCATGAGCCATTGATTAGCAGGGAGCAGCACCTAGAACTACTAAAAATCTTTGACGCTAAAAAGAAGAACCAAAAAGGACCTAGGAGAAACGGCAACCCTAATTACCCACTATCCAATCACGTACATTGTGTACTGTGTACGGGAAAGACCAACGGAAGGTATGTGGGCCTTAGCCACGGCAACGGCCAAAACCCCAATCTTGTATATGAGAAATATAGATGTAGAGGCTGTAATCGATACTTGAAGAAAGAGGAGCTTCATCCTCAAATAGTGGAGCAATTTAATAGGAATCCTGTAACTGAAGAGAGTCTGGACGACCTTATTGAAGCCCTGGATATTGTCTGGAAAGAGAAAGAGGGTCAGGCCGAACAGGATACTGCTCGCATTAAACACAAGATTAAAACACTGGGCCAGGATATCTTACGACAAGTTGAAGCCGTTACCGACCCAAGCAACATCAGCATTAAAGACCATATACTCCAAGTAATTGATAACAAGAAAGCAGAACTGACTGAGTTTGAGAGTGAGCTAGAAGAGCTCAAGAACATTGCCGATAATGATAAGCAACGTTTTCTCAAGTTTGCTTTTGGCTTCGTGAAAGATATGGGCAACAATTTCTTAAATACTGAGTTAGTATCCCAAGAAAACAGAATACGGTGTAAACAGCTCGTTTTTCCGGCCGGTTTTTACTTGGACAAGAATAATAAAGTTTACACGCCTGAGATTAGCCTACTTTACAGATTAGCGACAAAGAAAAAGGACGCCGAAACGTCCGATATTTCCCATATGGTGCGGGTGACGAGACTCAAACTCGTGGCCTCTTCCTTGGCAAGGAAGCGCTCTATCAACTGAGCTACACCCGCATATCAGAGAAAGATTATACAGTCTTGCTAACCCCGTTGCAACTCAAGCTACAAAAGAGTATCAAGCTCCGTAAAGAGCTCTTTGAGTGCTTCACCCGCATAATTATGCTTAGCGCCGGGGATAATTTTGTAGTTTTTGAATGGCAGATTGCGATGCTTGAACCGTTCGTCGGCAACGATTTCTTCTTCTCCTGATTCAAAAACGTACACTTCGGGATAAGACTTCAGAAGCTTTTCATACTCTTCTTCCCATACCAAGCCTTTGACCGACTCTATATACTCTTTCGTCACCAACTTGTTTAGCCCATCGGAGGTATGGGTCATACCTCCCTGTTCGGCAATACTTTTTCCGTAGCGCTCCGCAAGCTTTTGGATTAAGTCACCCGCCGCAGGAGCAACGAATATTACACGCTCTACATCCGTTAAACCTAGCCGAGTTGCTACACCGCACCCCATAGAATGTGCTAATACAATAATAGGTGTACTCGGATGATTCTGTTTGGCAAGAGTAATTAGCTCCTGCACGCGCGCGGCCATGACGCTCAAATCGTTCAAGCTACAGCCATCATCAATAACTTGGTTCTGATCGACCAAATAAAAGCTATGGGTGGGATAATGTTCCGCTACATTATGAAAAAAACGCTCACCATCCCAACGGCGAACACCGTTTCCGTGCGAGCATATTACAATGCTTTTCGGGTCGTTTACTTCAATTAATTCTACTTCGTAATCGCCAGCTTTATCAGAATCGGTAAATACGTGGTTTGTTCTCATATATTTTGGTGGCTCCTCCCAGACTCGAACTGGGGACACAAGGCTCTTCAAGCCTCTGC
>CAZHPF010000001.1:0-33702 GCA_964534095.1 uncultured Candidatus Saccharibacteria bacterium | reverse complement strand
ACCTATCCTAGGCGATGAATGTGCTGCTCAAATCGCACAAGGCCGCACACACCTAGAGAGTAAAAATTATTAGCAACCACTCTGAATGCAAACATTGCATTTCTGCCAAAAGGGTGTATAATTAGTTACATGGCTAATGGAGATATTCTTGCTTTTGGAGCGCCAGAGATAGCAGGTGCGTTAATAACTGGAGCTGTTCTTGGGGCAGCCGCTATGCGAGGATTTATGAGAAGCCCCGTCCATGACGAAGGATCCAGCGTATATGCTACCCCAGATATAGAGGCGCTGGAAGCTGTATTAGAAGCATGTACAGTAAACGGTTTAGAACCAAAATATGAAATAACTGATGAAAAAACCATCCGCGCGCTGATGTCTGACGGGCATACAATATTTAATGTTACCCGTCCAGATGTGTGGGAAGAAATGGGCCATCCTACCGGAGCGCCAATGTTGCGCGTAGGAGACCCCTTAATCGCAGCCGAGAGGGCTCGCGATGTGTTTGTAGATCGAGGTTACGAAGCCGATGTTATAGCTCCAATGGAAGACCAAACGGAGGGGAAAATGTTTTTTGTCAAGACTGATGCGCTTGCTACCGGACTCCTCGGTTTCCGTGAGCACGCTATAAAAATGGGCAAAAAGCCACCCAGGTGGAATCCATTCAAAGTTTTGCAGTTTGCTAGAAGCGAAGGCTAATAGAAGCGGTAGGCGAGGAACTCACTAAGCTTCGTACACATAAAGGAATGCTTCAGTTTAGTGAAGATAACTCTATCCCGGTCTGTTATCATGAGTAAGTGGTAAAACTTGTGTTGTTTGATTTTGATGGAACGCTTGCCGATAGTTTCGGTATCGTGCTGGAAGCGTTCGAAAAACTCGTGCCGCAAAAAAGCAAACTAACCAAACAGCAGATACAGGAACTAAAAAACAAATCATACGCCGAACTTCTCAGCTATTTCGGCATTAGTATTTTCAAAGTTCCAAGCCTGGTGATAAAAGGTCGCCACATGCTTAAAAAAAGCATCGATAGGGTTGAGCCATTTAACGGTATGCAGGAGGTATTAAAGGCTCTCAAGCAAGCAGGCTATCATCTGGTAATCCTAAGCTCTAATAGCCCGCAAAACATTCAGCGCTTTTTGAAGAAACACCACCTTGACACTTATTTTGACTCAGTTCATGGCGACATCGGGCTACTCGGGAAACCCAAAATAATCCGTAGTATAAAAAAGAAAGTAGGTTGCGACGCCGAACAAGTTGCCTATATCGGCGACGAACCGCGCGACATCGACGCAGCGCGTAGAGTTGGGGTTCATTCGATCGCGGTTACCTGGGGGTTTACGGGCGAGAAAATACTGCGCTCGCATCATCCAGAGCGCGTAGTCAGGACGCCCGATGATCTTCCTCAGGCTATAGGATCACTCTAAGTTTGTTACAATTTGGGTATGGCTATATATGTGGCGCTGCTGCGCGGTATCAATGTCGGCGGTAATAACCTGATCAAGATGGCTGAGCTGAGAGCTTGTTTTGAGAAGGTAGGTTTTCGGAATGTCAGTACTTATATAAATAGCGGAAATGCATTGTTTGAAACAGATAAACAAAACGGTGATGCGCTTGAGCTGCGTATTGAGAGGTGTCTTGGTGAGCAGTTTGGCTTCACACCAAAGGTAGTGGTACGCAGCCGTGAGCAGATGGAGCAAGTTATCGAGCACTTACCGAGCAGATGGCTCAATGCTACCGACCAACGATGCAACGTCATATTCCTCAAACGCAGCATAGACTCACCAGATTTACTTAACACGTTACGTATCAAAGAGACTATCGAGATGCTTGCCTATCAGCCGGGCGTACTATACTGGTCTGCCAACACCAGCGACCTGACTAAAAGTAGCATGGTCAAACTGTCCGCACAGCCTCTGTACCAACACATGACCATCCGAAACCTCAATACTACTCAAAAACTTTATGCGCTTATGACCGCCCAACAATCAGTTGTGTCTTAACGTGCTTCACACACAGTATGTTCTAGGTTATACTTACGCCCAATCCGACTGCCGTCAAGTCAGGAGCTATAACTGTGCTTGCGGCAATGACTCGTTATTTTTATCCTCCCCCTACCAAACGCACTACCTTACTGACGCTGTTTTTCGCAAGTGTCTTAGTTGGCTTGGGTCTCGCACGCATAGTACCGGCCTGGGATAGTTGGGTATATGTATGTGTAGCTTTAGTATTAGCTATGTGCGCGACGATGCGGACACGACGAAAAGTACTAGGTGTGGTGTTGTGTGTTCTGGGACTATGTGTGGGATGTTGGCGTGGTAATGTCTACATGCACAAACTGAGTGCGTATGACAGACTGTATGGTCAAATAGTCACACTACAGGTTATTGCTCAGAGCGACGGAGTATACGACAATGCACAAATCAGCTTTGATGCCGATTCCTTAGAAGTCCTTACGCCTACGCCGCAGCGGTTGCCTGGCAAATTGACCGTAAAGGGCAGAGGAGCATCGGCCGTGTTTCGCGGTGACGTACTGCGCATAACCGGTAAGCTCTACAAAACAAGAGGTTCAAGCCAGGCTGGCGTAAGCTTCGCTTCTATTGCACTAACCACCAGACATCTGACAGCCTTTGATAAACTACGCCTAAAATTTAGTGCCGGTATCCGCAATGCCTTGCCTGAACCTCAGGCCTCGTTTGGTATTGGAATACTGATTGGTCAAAAAACTTCGCTTCCCGACCAAGTTAGCGACGATTTATCGACGGTCGGGCTGACGCATATTATCGCTGTGTCTGGCTACAACCTTACCGTCATCATAGAAATAACCCGCCGCAAACTAGGCAAGCGATCCAAGTACCAGGCGACAATATGGTCACTGGCCTTGATTAGCAGTTTTTTGCTTGTTACAGGATTCGGAGCTTCTATCGTACGAGCTGCAATTGTGAGTATCATAGGCCTGTGGGCATGGTACTACGGTCGTAAAGTTCGTCCAGTGCTGCTGATTCTGTGCGCCGCTGCCCTCACTGCGGGGTGGTATCCACTCTATCTATGGAGTGATATTGGCTGGTACCTGTCGTTTCTGGCTTTTTTCGGCGTGCTGGTGATAGCACCGTTTATTGTCAAGCGGTTAGAGCAGATAGGCAGGCAGCCCAACATAGTAACGCTACTCGTTATCGAAAGTTTTTGTGCGCAGCTGATGACATTGCCAATCATTATGTATATCTTTCACCGGCTATCGGTTATAGGGTTGTTGAGCAATGTGCTGGTAGTGCCGCTTGTGCCGCTGGGTATGCTCACAACCCTCCTGGCCGGTATTGCTGGCGCAGTGTCACCAGCGCTCAGCGGCTGGGTGGGAACACCAGCACGCCTTATACTTACCTATATGCTTGACCTCGCGCATACTCTAGCAGGCTGGCCGCATGCCTTAATCGAGCAACCCGTCTCCCTAGAAGTAATGATTATCTTATATCTAGGCATAGACCTAGCAACGTTCATATTGTGGCGAACAATTACCAAAAATGATACAATAACAGATAAGAAGTAGCAGACGATCAAAGGAGAATACATGTCGGGTCATAGCAAATGGTCAACCATTAAACGACAGAAAGGCGTCAAAGACGCTGCTCGTGGAGCTGTTTTTACCAAGCTTGGTAACATGATTGCCGTTGCCGCCCGCGGCGGAGCTGACCCTGAGACTAATTTCGGGCTGCGCTTGGCCATCGATAAAGCCAAAGCCGCCAATATGCCCATGGCCAATATCCAACGCGCTATTGACCGGGTCAGCGATAAGTCAGCTGCCCAGCTCCAAGAGATACTCTACGAGGGCTACGGCCCAGGCGGTGTGGCTATCCTGGTTGAAGTGGCAACCGACAACACCAATCGAACCTATCCAGAAGTTCGCCTGGCGTTCAGTAAACATGGGGGCAACATTGCTGAAAAGGGAGCGGTAGCTTTCCAGTTTGACCATAAAGGCATGATCCGGCTTAACGCCAGCGGTGACGACGCTATGCTGCAAGTGCTGGAAGCCGGTGCCGAAGACGTCGTAGAGGAAGACAATGAACTGATTGTGTACACTAACTCCAAAGAACTTGCCAGCGTACGCGACTCCTTGGTGGCCGCTGGTCTGCAAGTTACCGATGCCGAACTAACTTATGTACCAACCAACACTGTTGAGGTGAATGATGCGGCGACAGCCGGAAAGATCATGCGGCTCATGGACGCCCTCGAAGAGTGTGACGACGTTACGGCTACACACGTAAATTTTGATATTGCCGACGGACTATTGAGTTAAGTTTGATTGCTCAGTTCGCAGTAAAAAATCTCAGAGTTAACTCAGCTTTAACTCTGATTTAAAGCTGAGATTAGAAAATGCTTGACACACATTCAGAGGGCACTATGATGGGTGCATGAAAATCATTCGGGTACTTCTGTTACCTCTGTTTGTTGCAACCCTCGCCATACTGTGTGGTTCTGGCACAGCGACTGGGTTCGCAACGATGGGCAACGAGGTGGTTATTGCTCAGGTACAAACCGGTGCCGAAGACGCAGCCAGCCAAGAATACGTATCGATTTACAACAACACCAATACAGACATTGATGTTACCGGCTGGTGTTTGTTTTACAAAGACTCGCTATCAAAGCCCGGCTGTATAGTGCCGACTAATCCTGCAGATCGTCTATGGCTGGCGAGCTATAGCTATACCACGTTTGCCTCGCATGAGTTTATTGCGGCTCACGCAGATATCCCGTTTATCCCACAAGCCAATACTGGGTTTTCCGGAGGCATGGCGGACGGAGGTGGATTTTTATCACTAGTAGACGCAAATGGTGTGGTGCGCGACCAATTTACTTGGGTCAGTAAAGCACCTGCTGGACAAATATACCAGCGCCTGCCAATCGATGTCTCCACGCTACAGGATACCGGTGACGACGCGGCTGATTTTGTACTGACCGAACTCGTCATTTCGCCCAACCCTGGTTTATACGTACAAACAGTTCCGGTGGACGTCTGCCCCAATATACTGGGTGTGCAAGCTGAACTGCCGGACGGATATCTGTATGATACGGACGGAAGCTGTCAGCAGGATATGTGCAGTAATTTGGACGGACTGCAGAAAGATGTTCCTGACGGCTACCAACACAGCAGCACTGGTGAATGTACAACTGCTCTTCTGGAAAGCGTTACATTGGTTATTAGCGAACTGCTACCAAACACTAGCAGCTATGATACAGGCAACGAGTTCATCGAGCTGTACAATCCCAATAATCATAGCGTTGCATTGACAGGCTATCAGCTTAAGTTAGAACCGAGCGCATCGGCAACCTACACGTTTATAAGCGGGACGATTGCAGCCGGACAGTATCAGACCTTTTCGGATACAGACGTAGGTTTTTCACTTCCAAACTCGTCGGCAAGTTTGCTGCTCGTGGCTCCAACGGGTGACGTGGTAAGCAACTCTGACCTGTATAGCAATCCTAAAGACAATATTGCTTGGGCGCTCATAGATGGTACATGGCAGTTTACCGATAGACCAACGCCCAATCAGCCTAACCTTGAGTCAAGCATGGTGTTGGCTGCGCTTGTCAAGGGGGCAACACTCGATCCTTGTCCGGCCGGAAAGTATCGTAACCCGGCCACTAACCGCTGCCGTACTATTGAGGTAAAGACTTCATTAAGCTCATGCGGCCTAGGCAAGTACCGAAACCCCGAAACCAATCGTTGCCGCAACCTTGTTACTACTGCGTCTTCAGCACTGACACCTTGCAAACCAGGACAGGTACGTAACCCGGCCACTAACCGCTGTCGCAGCGATGCAACAGATGCTTCTACTCTAAAACAATGCCAGCAGGGGCAGGAGCGTAATCCTGAAACAAACCGCTGTAGAAAGGTGTTATCGGCTGCTGCTTCGTCGCAGCCTCAGGACGAAGACCAATCATCCCACAAATCTAATGTTCTTATAATCGGAGCAGTGCTTAGTGTAATTATCGGCTACGCGTTATACGAGTATCGTTACGACATGCTGAATCTATATATGCGTCTTCGCCATAAGCGTTAATATCATTCGTGCTGTTGGCGAGGGGTAGCGAACGCGCTATGCTTTAGGTGTATGAGAATAATAGGGATTGATCCGGGGACAGGTATCGTAGGATTTGGGGTTATTGATGTCATAAAAGGCAAGCCAACGCTTGTTGATGCCGGTGTGATACGTACACCGGTAAACCAGGAGCTTTCGGAGCGGTTACTTACTATTTATAATGAGCTAGAGCAGATTATCGTGGAGCACAAGCCAGAAGCTATGGTGGTGGAGCAGCTATTTTTCGCACAAAATGTCACCACAGCAATAAGCGTAAGTCATGCGCGTGGCGTGATGTTACTGCTTGGCAGGAAACACAACCTACGACTAGTTGAAAAAACACCGCTCCAGATAAAACAGGCCATTACAGGCTATGGAAGGGCTACGAAAGCGCAGATGCAAGAAATGGTGCGTGTACATCTCGGCCTAAAGGATATACCAAAACCAGACGACTGTGCCGATGCGCTTGCCGCCGCACTAACAATTGCCTGATAGCCGTACTGTCGGTATACTGGTAGTACAAAGAACGGAGGGTTTATGTGGATTTTGGTCGTCATTGCTGTCATTATTTTGCTGACAGGACTGTTTACGGTAAAACAGCAAACAGCGGCACTCGTTGAACGCTTTGGAAAGTTTAGAAAAGTTTCGTCAGCTGGCTTGAATTTCAAAATCCCGCTTATCGATAGGATTGCTGGCAGGTTAAGCCTGCGCGTGCAGCAGCTTGACGTTCGGGTAGAAACCAAAACGAAAGACAACGTCTTTGTGTTTGTTGTGGTGAGTGTGCAGTACTACGTGTTGCCGGAAAAAGTCGTTGATGCGTTCTATCGTTTGCAAAACGCCCAGCAACAAATTACTTCGTTTGTATTTGATACAGTACGTGCCAGGGTTCCGACTATCAACCTAGACGAACTATTCCAAATGAAGGATGAGATTGCTTCGGCAGTCAAAACAGAACTTGACCAGGTCATGGACGATTTCGGCTACGGTATAGTCAAAGCGCTTGTTACTGATATTGACCCTGACGCTAAGGTCAAGCAAAGTATGAACGAAATCAATGCCGCCCAGCGGTTGCGCGTTGCGGCAGTTGAGCAAGCCGAAGCCGACAAAATCCGTGTCGTGAAGGCAGCAGAAGGTGAAGCCGAAAGTAAGGCGCTGCAAGGGCGGGGCATTGCTGACCAGCGTAAAGCTATCATAGAGGGTCTGCGTGAATCGGTCGAAAACTTTAGTAACTCTGTTGAGGGCACCAATGCGCAAGATGTGATGAATCTGGTCATGATGACGCAGTATTTTGACACGCTCAAAGATATCGGCCTGACAGGTAATTCCAACACTATCCTAATCCCACATTCTCCATCAGGCATGACTGATCTCGGCGAGCAAATGCGTAATGCCATGATTACTGCCCAAGAAGTAAGTAAAAAACATACACGCCCTCATCATCCGCCCACAACCCCAAAAGCTTAGCCTATGATTGCAATTCTACGCGGTGAAATTATTGAAAAAACAAATCAGCTCGTGATTGTTGATTGTGGAGGTGTAGGCTATGGCGCATTAGTAACGACTGCCGACCAGAATGCACTCACGCTAGGGCAAGACATTAAGCTCTATATCTACGAACATATCAAAGAAGACACGCATGATTTGTTCGGTTTTCGGACACCAGACAGTAAACGTTTATTTGAGCAGCTGCTCTCAGTCAAAAATGTTGGCCCCAAGGTTGCTCTGGCCGTCCTGGATATTGGACCGGCAGGAATAGTACGCAGCGCCATCGCAGGAGGCGATGTGAAACTACTCCAGACAGCGAAGGGCGTTGGCAAAAGGGCGGCCGAACAAATGGTAGTAGAACTGCGCGATAAAGTTGGTGCGCCAGTTGGCGACGCAGCAGAAGGTCTGGTTAATCGGTCCGGAGTAAACCAAAACGACGAAGCCCTACGAGCACTCGTATCACTTGGTTACTCAGATATAGATGCGCAGGCGGCGTTGCAGAGTATAGACCCCAAACTGTCAACGGAAGATCGCGTAAAACAAGCCCTGAAAGGTGCGGCATGAGTGAAGGAACGGGCACGCCAGCACGTATTGAGGTAACAACCCCAAACGACACTGTTGCTATTCGGCAGCTTGTGCCTGAAGACGCAGAGTCGTACTTTGGTCTCATTGAGTTTGATCGTGCACATTTGAGCCAGAGCTATCATGGTGAAGAGCCAGACGGGACAGCTCAAAAGTACCTGACCGTAGAGGCCGTACTTGAGAGTATAGTACATCCTGACCCCGACAAACATCGATTTGGTATTTGGGATGGAGACACTATGGTCGGCACTAGTAATTTAACGATAGTCAACGCCACAACGGCTGAGTCTGGATCGTGGGTCGGCGCGGAACACAAGGGGCATCATTATGCTGCTCGGGCGCGCAGTCTACTACTCGAATTTGCATTCAATAACCTTGGGCTTGAGCGGGTATTGAGCTTTGTTCATGTTGGCAACGAAGCAAGCCGCAAATCAGTAGAAAAAACAGGTTATGAGCTAACTGGTGAAGAGGATGGTCAATGGGTGTTTATGTATGAAAGAGAGCAATGGGAAGTTGATAAGGCCGCACAACAGCGAGGAGAAAACACATGATAGTGATCACTGGGGCAAGCGATGGGCTAGGTAAGGCACTGGCAAAACTTTATAGCGAAGCCGGTAAAGTGGTTGTCAATGTATCACGCAGTAAAAGTGAATATGTGGCTCATAACTTATTGCACGACTTGCGGGAAGGTTCAGAAATTCAAGCTGCTGCCAGAGAAATAGAACAGCTCGGCGAGCCGCTTGAAGCACTTGTAAATTGCGCCGGTGTGATGAGTGGTGAATCGTTAGCAGAAGTGACTGAAGTTGAAATCAAGAGGCTAATGGCCACAAACGTCAAAGCACAAATTATGCTCGTTTCTTCGCTTCTAGATCGGATCAAAAAAGATCAAACCGACGTTGTAAATGTATCTTCTACGGTAGGCACAAAAGGCAGACCCGGTGAGCCGGTATATGCGGCCTCCAAATGGGCAGTGCGCGGATTTACCAAAAGCTTGCAAGAAGACTTCAAGGATTTTCCAAACAGAATCATAAGTTTTTGTCCGGGCGGTTTTGAATCAAGAACCTACGAAAAAGCCACCGGTAAAAAGCACGATAATTTTGGAGCGGTGATGGATCCGAACTACGTCGCACTATGTCTGAAGCAAATCCTGGATCTGCCGAAAAACATGGAAGTCAGCGAAATAATCATCAACCGGAAGAATGTGCTAGGAGAGATCAAATGACGAAAACTATTCTTATCACCGGCTCAAGCAGGGGCATCGGCAAAGCTGTCGCAAAGTTGTCTGCAGAAAGGGGTTATAATGTCATCGTTCATGGGAGTACTGACTCGGCAGAGCTAAACAAAACACACAAAGAGATAAAAGGGTCGGTTATGGTGTTCTTTGATATTTCAAGGCAGGAAGAAACACGCAAAAAAATTACTGAACTTGGCCATATTGATATTTTGGTAAATAACGCCGGCATGGGCAAGGCGGGCATTACGGATATTTCAGAAATTAACGACGAACAAGCCCTCAAAGAGTATAGCGTTAATGTTCTCGGTGCCTTGCATTGTATTCAAGCAGTGATACCAAGTATGCTCAAAAACAGAAACGGTAGTGTCGTTAATGTAAGTTCGCTAAAAGGCCACTACAACCTTACGACATTGAGTAGTCTGACGTATGGGATTAGTAAAGCGGGGCTTATTGCGCTAACCCAAGCTCTTGCAAAAGCGTACCCGCAAATTAGGTTCAATAGTGTTTCTCCGGGCTATGTTAATACCGATATGACAAAAGGCTGGCCGGCTGATACATTTGATCGAATTAATGATGGTACCCTTGCGGGCAGAATTTCACAACCTAAAGAGATTGCTGAAGCGATACTATTTCTAGCATCAGATGACGCAAGTTATATTACGGGAATAGATTTACTAGCTGATGGCGGTTACTCACTAAAAGGAAAATAATGGCAATTGAGAGAATTATAAATACTGGTATGGGTGACGGCGACGATGAACAAGTTGACGAGCAGTTCGAGAATTCATTGCGTCCAAAAGATTTTAAAAATTATATTGGGCAGGAACGACTTAAAAAGAACCTGAAGCTGGCGATTGATGCTGCCAAGAAGCGCGGTGAACCGATTGACCATGTACTGCTCTACGGCCCGCCGGGTCTCGGTAAGACGACTATGGCCACGGTCATTGCCAACGAGATGGGTGCGCAAATTCGCGTAACTTCCGGTCCGGCCATCAGTCATGCTGGCGACCTGGCCAGCTTGCTGACTAATCTGCAGGATGGCGACATACTTTTCATTGATGAGATTCATCGCTTAAGCCGAAGCATCGAGGAAGTACTCTATAGCGCCATGGAGGATTTCAAACTAGACATTATGCTTGGTAAAGGGCCGTCCGCAAAGTCGCTACGGTTAGACTTGCCCAAGTTCACAATTATTGGAGCCACTACGCGAACAGGCTCACTGGCGGCGCCGTTGCGCGATCGCTTTGGCATGATCCATCGCCTGGAGTTTTATACGCCGGAGGAAATAGCGCAGATTATCCATCGCTCCGCCGGTATACTGAACGTAAATATTCATCCGGCCGCCGCTACAATCATTAGTTCCCGGGCACGGCTTACTCCCCGTATTGCCAACCGCCTGCTCAAACGGGTACGGGATTTTGCAGACATAAACGGCGACGGCATCATTGATACTCATGTGGCGCACGGTGCACTCGACTTACTAGAAATCGATGCGGCTGGGCTGGATCCAGCCGATAGGCGTTTACTGTTAGCAATTATCGATAGCTACAGAGGCGGCCCTGTTGGGGTAGAGACGTTGGCTGCTATGACAGGAGACGAGCGCTCCACTATCGAAGATTTCTTCGAACCATACTTATTACAAATTGGATTTCTGGAACGAACTCCACGCGGCCGTAAAGTTACTCCGAGCGGCTACAAACACGTTGGCAAAACGAAACCCACTGATAGCCAACAAAGCCTGGTATAATACAGCGATATGAAGCCGGCTAGCGAAGAACATCGACAAGAAGCTCACAAGCGGTTGAGTCCACTGGGCAAAAAGTTCTTTGGCATGATTGAGTTTGATGATAACGAGCAGATGCTCATGGATGTGCGTAAACACCCATTCGGATTATTTTTAATTGAGCTCACCGGGTTTTTTATCACGTTGGTAGTAACAGTTGTACCAATTATTCTGGCACTTAATATCGATACCCTTGGTATAGCCGGTCAAGAGGCAAATAATGGTTTTAGTAGCTTGCTTATTGTGTTTGGACTGATATTTGGGCTACTGACGCTCGGAGGCACTTTCATTACAGCTATATTGTATAAAAACAATGTCATCTACGTTACGACCGAAAAACTTGCCCAGCTCAAGTACCTAAGTTTGTTTAACCGAAAAGTATCCCAGCTAAGTATTGGCGATGTCCAAGACGTCTCGGTGCAACAACGAGGCATATTTGCCCACTGGTTCAACTACGGCACATTGGTCGTAGAAACAGCCGGAGAGCAGCAAAACTATTTATTTACTTACGTGCCTAACCCCTATGAAGTCTCTCGAATAATCGTAGGAGCCCACGAAGAAAACCTAAAGCTCTACGGTAACTAAGTTATTCGTTGAACGGATTGTTACGGGCTTGGTCAAATAGTGAACGAACCTCAACGTTTTGATTTTGCAATTTTTGAATACTTTCCAAAACATGCGGATCGAATTTTGGCAATGCGACTGTTTGTAGCTGCTCGTCAATAGTCGACTCGCTGGGTGTAGTGTTAGAAAATTGATTAATTCGATACACCAGGAACGTTACCAGTAACAAAACAGTAATAACAAACAAAAATTTCTTGTACCGGACTATAAAGTTAAGTACCGGTTTTAGTTGTTCTTTCAGTGGAGTTTGTGACTTTTTCATGGCTTAATGTAGATGGTTAATTGAAGGCCGAACGTTAAAAGGTTTCTGTCAAGCTGATCTGGCTGGATCGTTAAGTTAATTATCTGTGCTGTGCGTCTATTTTGTTCGAGTCGTCCCAGAAAATCAACAAGCTGCAGATAAGTAATAGGTTTGGTTGCGTCCGTGCTAATGGTGAGCTCAAGCTGGTATACACCGCTAATCCCTTCAACTGGCTTTACTTGAGATGGCGGAGGGGTAACAACTGGGGTAGGTGTGGTTGTAGCATCGCTGTCATCTGATTTGACGGCTGGCGGTGGTGCTTGCCCCAAGTTCGAAGCAGGGAATGTCACGCCAGTGACATTCACACCAGATTCGTTGGCGATACTTATGATCTCACGAACGGCACGAGCCTGGTCTTTGTCTTGCGGAACAATCTGTTTGGCAATATCGTTGAGGTTGGTATAGACAGCAATATCTTTTTTGGCTTTGTTGAGCGCGGTTTGCTGGGAGTCCACCACCGCATTCTGTACTTTAAGGTCAGTTAATTTACGTGACTGTTTCTGGAGGAGCTGGTCTCCTAGGACGACAGTAGCCACAAGAACCACTGAGGCGAAGATAACGCTGACAACCATGACAACAAACACTTTTTTACTGGTCATTGTGCCGCTCCACTGGAGTTATTGATAAACGTAAAAGAGTTGTTTTTAGCAAATAAGGCTCGAATCTGAATAGTGCAGGGATATTTGGTAGGTGTAGCCGGAGCTTTTTCACACTGAATATTGATAAGGTCTGCCTTTTCGAAAATCTTGTTGTCGGGGTCTGCTAGGTTCAACTGAACCTGCGTTCCCGTTTGGTAATCAGTAGAAGAAAAAGACAAGTCAATGCCGCCCTGGACTTTATTACTGATACTGAGATTGGTGAGGACTGAGCCGCTAGGTATGGTTGAGCCGACCTGACTTAGGAGCTTCGAAAACAGGATAGCGCGCGATAATACCTGTACTACCAGCTTGAGATTGCCGGAAACCGTTTCAATCTCTTGTTGAGTTTCTTCGAGGTGCTGTTCTTTAAGTTGCTGCTGTCCCGTTGCTAGCTGAGCTGCATAGTTATCAATCGAATGTTGCAAGTACAGTTGCCCAAATCCGATCACAGCGCATAGGCAAACAGTCGCTGCCAGTAAAGCAAACAACCAGCTGCGCAAACTTGTGTTGCGCCTTGCATAGGTAATATTCTGTTTAACCTCTGGCGGCAGGAGATTAATCATTTGAATATCCCCCTGGGGTTAATAAGTGCCATGCCAAAGGCGGTGACATACATCGACTTCTCGCTTGTGGTAGGTGGTTGTAGCTTATGAAACTCAACTTCTTGCCAAGGGTCGCAAATACGAACCGGCAAGCGAAGAGCATTAGTGAGTTGGTCGGCTAGTCCCGGCATATTGGCTCCACCACCCATGGTAACAACCTGATCAATTTTACGTCCTATCCCGGAACGTTCTTCGTAGTAGCGAACCATCCGCTTTACTTCTTTAGTAAGCTGCAAAATAGTGGGGTCAAGCGATTCAATAATTTCTTTTTGTTTTTTGCTGACCCCAAGCCCGTAGCGTGTTTTGATAAGATGAGCTTCTTTGTGGGTTACATTCAGCTTCTTTGCAATTGCTTCAGAAAAGCTATCTCCGCCGCCTACAACGGTGGACGTTACAATGATGCCATCATCATATACGGTGATATCGGACGATTGCGATCCTAAATCTATCAGCACTGTAGGGGTTTTGTTGATGTCGGTATGAGCAAACAGCCGGCACGCACCGTTGATGGTTGTTTCTACAGCAACGGTTTCGAGACCCAGTAAATTGCTGAGTGTGACATACGACTGCACAAGCTTTTTCGGCACTGCAACCACCAACACCTCTTGTTCTTTTTCTGTCGTGTTTGTGACGGAATAATCAACGTACATATCTTCGATGGGTAGCGGTGTATACTCTTCGGTCTCCAGTCGGATTGCTTCAGCAAGATCCTGGGAAGAGAGCTTTGGCAGTTTGAACGTACGAGTAAATGTGCGTGCAGCCGGGATAGACAGAACCACGCGCCGAGTGTTGATTTTGCCGACGAGGCGTTCTCTGAACAGTGCCTGAACATCTTTGGCGATAATCTCAGGTTTTACCAAGACGCCATCTTCAATAGCGCCAGGCTCAAAACGGGTCGTGCCATACCCAAGCACTTGAATACCATGCTTGCGGTGTTCAAGCTGCATAACTTTCACACTAGAAAATCCGACATCTAGTCCAAATATTGGTTTGTCTTGATAAAAATTATTGTTCATGCCCACTACTTAAAAAAGCAAAAGCGCTTTCCTAAACTATAGCATAGAATGGGTTAGTTTTCTTCTACACATCTTCGTGCGTGGCAATCTTTATCCACCTATGTTTTTGCTAAGGCTTGCAATCGGCCCCATGACACTGGCGGCAATAATTCCAACCAAGCTACCTAACACGACAATCATCAGCGGTTCGATAAGTGCACTCAGTCCGTCTATGACAGTCTCTACCTCCTCCTCGTAAAAGCCGGCAACTTTTACCAGTATGGTATCGATTTGGCCTGTTTCTTCGCCGATGGCAAGCATCTGGCTAACGATAGGCGGAAAATGCTTGCTAGCCGACAATGGCTCACTGAGCTGCTTACCGTTTTTGACCTCTATAGCGGCAGCACGCAGTTCTTCCTCAATCACTTTGTTGCCGATAGCGCCGCCTGTAACTTGTAGTGCGGTCAACACGCTTACGCCAGCCGTCATGAGCGAGGCAAATGTTCGGGCGAAGCGGGCAATCGCAACTTTCATAATAATACCTTTAACGACAGGTATCCGAAGCAGCAGCGAGTGCAGATTATATTTACCTTTAGGTGTGCGCAAATAGCGGCGAATAATGTATCCCAGCCCACCCAGCACAACTACCATAAGGATGATATTGTGCTGCATAAATGCACTAATACCCAAGAGGACGCGTGTATAGATAGGGAGTTGGGCATCAGGACCACCCAGGTCAGTCAAAATGGTAGCAATTTTTGGTATGACGAAGATCATAATGCCAAAAAATGCCAAAATGGTAATCGTAAAAATGACCATAGGGTACATCATGGCGCTTTTAATCTTTTTGCGCATCATGGCGTCTTGCTCGACTTGGGAGGCAAGACGCTTGAGGATGTCATCTAGGATACCACCCGCCTCACCGGCACGAACCATGTTCACGTATACCTCCGAAAAAACCCGCGGATATTTAGCAAGGCTGTCGCCAAGCGGGGCGCCGCCTTCAATATCCTTTGTCACTTGAGCAATGACTGCCTTAAAATTTTTGCTTTCCGTTTGCGTCTGCATAGTAGCAAGGGAGCGCACCAGCGGAACACCAGCAGATATCATGGTAGAAAGTTGACGGGTAAAGATAACGATTTCTTTGGATTTTACTTTTTTACCGAACTTACTGGAAGCTTTACCGCCCCCGCCCACGGGTTTAATTACCATTGGGTGTAGGCCTTGTTTGTGCAAAGCCTGGATAACACTTTCGCGATCCGCGCCTTCGATTTGTCCTTTGGTGGTTTTCCCTACGCTATTGGTAGCAGTATACGTGAAGTTCATAAGTTATTTCTCGGTAGTTACACGGACAATTTCTTCTATAGAGGTTTGCCCGCGGAGTGCTTTAATAAAACCGTCCAACTGCATGGTGATCATACCATTTTTTATAGCGGTGTTTTGGATGTCCTCGCTGGTACCACCGCCCATAATTTGCTTCTGGATCTCACTTGAATTGCTAAGCACTTCATAGATACCAACACGTCCGCGATAGCCAGTGTGGCCACATGAACTGCAGCCGCCGTCATGAGGCCGATAAAGGGTCGTGATGGCAGTCTCTGAACTGGAGAGCTTGCTGGTATCAACTTTGCTTTTGCCTGCAGATGACGTGCCGATACCGCCATCTAGAGCCTGTTTTTCCAGAAAGTGGATTTGTTTCATAATGGCCGGCTCGTCAATACTGAATATACTTGATATCTCACCGAGTATAGCCGAATCCGGCTTAAACGTTTCACGGCAATCAACGCACAATTTACGAACCAACCGTTGTCCTACGACTGCCCGAACCGTACTAGCAATGAGGAATGGCTCGATACCCATATCCAGTAGGCGGGGCAGACACGTTGCGGCGTTGTTTGTATGGAGCGTGGCAAAGACTAAATGTCCGGTAAGTGCTGCCTGTACGCCAATATCGGCGGTTTCACCGTCGCGAATCTCGCCGACCATAATCACGTTCGGGTCTTGACGCATAAGTGCACGCAGGCCACTGGCAAATGTCATGCCGGCTTTCGGGTTGAGCTGTACTTGGTTGGCGCCCGGGATTCTGTACTCAACCGGATCTTCGACAGTGCTTATATTAATAGTTGGTTTATTAAGCAAGCTCAACACACTGAACAAACTGGTTGATTTGCCCGATCCTGTTGGGCCGGTAACAAGAATCATACCGTGAGGCTGCTTAATAGCTTTGTTGATACTTTCCAAGCTGATGCCCCAATACCCCAGTTCTTCCAGGCTTGCGGCTTTAGCTGATTCGTTCAGTACGCGCATTACTACTTTTTCGCCCTCAGTAATAGGAAGCGTTGATACGCGTAGTGCATATGTCTGCCCGTTAACTTCAATTTTAAAGCGGCCATCCTGTGGAGCGCGGCGTTCGTCGATCTTCAGATTGCTAAGGATTTTAATGCGTGACACCAGCGCACCATGCACTTTTTTAGGAAGCTTATTTGCTTCACGCAGTACGCCGTCTACGCGGTAGCGTATGCTGATATATGTTTCCCTCGGCTCAATATGGATATCACTGGCTCCCGAACGGATAGCGTACTCAATAAGCAGGTTAACCGTTTGGGCAACTGGCGAGTCTTCTGCCAGGTCTTCTTCGCTAATTTCCTCTTCTTCTTCATCCGGTTTGTCATCAGAAGTAATTACTTTTGTCAGTTCGCTACCAATGTTGCCTCGATACTGATCAAGTGCCGCCGCAATGTTAGAGCGGGTCGCCACTGATACAGTAATATGTTCGCCAAGCTGTTTTTTAAGGAAACTGATAGCTTGGATATCGTCCGGATCGGCCATAGCAATCATGTGCGTGCCGTCTTCGACGACGTCATACATGACAGCATTGTACTGGCGAGCGATTCGTTCTGGTATCTTGCGCAGGATGTCGTGCTTGATATCCTGCGGTTTGAGTTCTACGAACGGCACGTCTATTTCGATGGCATAGAGTTTAGTGAGGTCTTTTTCAGACACCAGGTTGGCTTGTACCACTAGGTCTTGTAGGGGCTTTTTTTCGTCCTGGTTTTGTTCACGGACGTTTTTAAGCTGTTCGGCAGTTGTCGAACCACTGTCAAGCAATAGCTTCTCTACTAGCGCATCAGATATTCTCATTTGCTCCTAGTATAGAATAAACATAAGCCTTTTGGTAGTTATTACCGCTCATCGGATCCTTACCTCAATAATTACAGTACGTTAGAAAATTGGCGGCAGAGAAGTAATAGAGTCATATACATCAGCGGTACCGTTAGAGCCACTTTCAGAAAGCCAGATCTCTGGACTATAAATAAACTTCTCAGCAGCTGTACCTTGAGCAACTGCGTCAGCCTTATTAGCCGTAATGACATTTCCGCTCAGACGCAAGAACCGTACAGTGCGCGCTACGAAAGATCCATATACCGTTAGGGTGTCAGTGCAGTTATTAATGAGAGCGGTTCGGCTAGAAACAGTGTCCGAGTACGGGGTGGCACCATTCGTGCATGTGTATATAGTACCGCCCGTGGTAGTGCCACTAGGCTGAGCAATATAGGTGCCGCTAAGGTTATTCACAGGATTACTTATGTTAATATCACCTCTGACGATAAGTTTTAAAGATGGTATCTGGGTAACGCTTGACCAATTTGTTGTACTGCCGAAGGTGATATCATTGGTAATCGTGAGGTTTCCATTTACGTAGATAGTAAGGTGTTTCCCGGCTCCAATAGTTGCCCCGCTTATCGTCCCTCCAGTGTAAGAATATGTACCAGAAGCCAAGCTAGAAAGATTAGCCGAGGAAATACTGCCACTCGTTGCTGGTGCGCCACTGTAGTAATCGGAGGCGCAGAGTCCGCTTCCGAAACTACCACCCCATCCAGACCCGGTATTGGCAAAGGTTAGGTAGTCATCTACTGTCATCGTACTTCGCTGGCCACTGCTAAATCCGTCAATTACTCCCAAGGCCTGCGCCGCCACATCAGTACCGGCACCAGCGCCCACTGCATCATTGTTCCATGCCTGTATCTTGCCGGATCCTGCGGTATTAGTAGGGTACCAAGGACTCACACTTGGCGGTGTACACCCAGCCACCACATCACCTCGCCACACCCGCAGGTAAGGATGGTTGGCGACCTCGACGGTACCGACTGGGCAGGTTAAATTAAATCCACCGGTTACCACAACATTCCCTGTATAATTGCCTGCTGTATTTGACTGCACTGTCCATATGGCTGTCTCGCTGTTGCCGCCTCCCCCAGGCCCAATACCACCACCAACTAACCTAAGCGGAACGTCTATTATCCAGTTCCCGGGTCCGCCACTCGTAGGAGTGACAGTAATCGCTCCTGGCCCGCTCAAATTAAGTACGGCATTATATAGTGTGCCGTTACCCTCTGCTCCAATATTCGCATCAAAGGTAGCCCTCACTTCAAACGATTGCCCGGCCGCCGCTGAACTTGGCTGGAGTGTTACGCCTTCACAGGATGGTGTGGCGCACGGAGAGCCTACTATGTCTTTCTCGCCTGTGGTAATAACATGTCCTCCGTCACTTCTCACGCGAATACTAATCTGATGAGCTCCAAAATCCTTATATTGCGTTAAGCTAGACTCAAAGCGTTCATTCGGTGCCTGATCTTGTTCAACGTGTTTATCTTCACCATCAATAATGATGCGCACATCGTAAAGGTCATCGTCGGCGTCTCCAACGTAATAAGCGATTCGCGAGCAGGTCGCATCAAACGCAATTGTCGGCTTATTATTATTAACATTTACTCGTATGGTAAACACAGAGGTAGATTGTTCGCATGGATCAAAATTATAAGGTCCGGTAGTGTTAGGGTTAGAGACATTAACCAGGGCGCATTTATATCGTGTCGGATTGGCCTGTGTCAACACACCTCGCGAATAGGTGGTAATGCTAATGTTCATGCTGCTATTGAAGCCACCGGGTCGGGAATAATTAAAGGTTTTTACGACTCCCGAACGTTTCCCTGTAGTAGAAATACTTACGTAAGGAATGTCACTTACGTTACCATTGAGGGCTGCGATGCTAGGGCTGGTGCCAGTAATTTTGGAGTGTCCTGTCACTGTGTAGTAATTTGCCGGCGAATTAGCTTTGCAGCGATAACTAACGTAATTTAATTGTAAAGCTACAGAGGTAGCTCCTGCGTTAACCGTAGCAGTAGTGGTTCGTGGTTCACCTTGAGGCGATACCCATGAAAGTTGGACTACGTTCCACCCATAATTAACGCATCGATTCTCAATTTCATTGGCTACGGCCGTAGGGGCAACCGAACTGACATCGTTGGCAATGGCTCCAGCGCTAGCGCTACCTGTCCGTAGTGACATTATGCCAATGCACAGCAGTATAGATAAGGTTGCTACTCGTATAGGGTGAGATACCGTCAGTCGCATAACCGCTACACTCCCTCTATATTTCGAACATTTTCGGCTGGTTCATTTTGAGATTGTTCAAGAAACTCAACGGTTTCTTGGAAGGACTGTTGGCTTACTAGCGGTGTCTTATCTGAGCCAAGGTGTTCGTTATATCTAAAATCAGCCGTATCAACTGCTAATAATTTGTTAAGCTCCGTTCGGGCATTTACGGCATCACTTTGCCGTATAAATACCGTCAGAGTGATATATAAACAATTAGGATCTGACGCATAACCCTCTAATTTTTGTATCTCTTGTGTAGCTTTTTGGAGATCGCCGAGATTATTGTTCGTAAGAGCAGCACCGGCTTCTTTTAATCTATCTTCTTTGCATACCACAGCCGGGTTTGTTAAAGATGCTTGCGTCGTATCTTTATGATTATTATTACGTCTCCAGTAAGCATATCCTCCTGCCGCAAAAAGCAGTAGTACAGCGAAAACAATTAAAAACTTGTGCAAACGATGACGACTTGACGCCTTACCGACTACAACGTTACTCGACGATTCACTGACACGTTTTTTCATAATGCTTATGTTGTAATTGTAGCATGACAAAAACGCGATAGCTAGAACCACCTTGACAAGTTTTACTAATTGTTGATACTTAGAAGTGTGAATATAACTAACGGGTGGAGGGGAGTTATATAATGTTAAGTGACAGAGATCCATCACTGAGAACAAGGGCGCTTTTAGCCGTAGCCACGGTTGCTGCTTCGGCTGGTGGGTTAGTAGTGGGTGACACAGCCCCCGCAGCGGCAGCCATGAATGACGCCGTAGCTAGTGTAAATTGTGAGGGCGGCTATAACATCGATGTTGCTGTCGGGCCTTTCGGAGATGGCAGTGGTTACACGGAAGACGCCACAAACCAAGCAAGAGTAGGACACCAACCAGGATTTACCTTTGAGCTCGGAACCGACCCTGCACTAGAAGATGTAGCGGTAACAGTTACGCAGCTTGATGGCGGTGGAAGTGAAATTGGTAGCCAACAAGTAGTACTTGACTGCGAAGATGGTACAACTACAACTACTACAACAACCACCGAAGTACCCCCTACGACCGTAGAGGAACCGACTACTACAACCACCAGTACCACCAGCACGGCCCCATATGTACCAACGGAACCACAACTTCCCCCAGTAGATATCGTAGAGCCTGTTACACCGTCAGTGCCCGTGGCTCCACCCGCTGTACCGGTTCGGCCACAGCCTGTGCCACAAAATGGCGACGGGTTTCAGTTCGGCCACACTGCTTAACCCGTAAAACAAACAGTGTAGACACCTCCGTGCAAAAGCGGAGGTGTTTTAATTATTCGCGTGCACTAGAGATTTGGGCCAACCGAGCCTACGTCACCATCATTACCTTGGGCAATTTCGGCTGTAGACACCTCGGCACTAATCCATACCCACTCATCAACAAGTCGGTATCGGTCATCGCCCGGTTCCCAGCATTTATAGGTTCGCACTTTCTGTGTACCAAAAGGTTCACTATCGTGCAAGATTGCTTCGCTGGCGGTCGCATCGTGCGTGTCGATTATCCAACTCCGCACTGCTTTATATGAAAAACTAGCCAACAGGCCACTTTGATCAGGCAACACCAGTGTTAATACATCGCCAGGTACAACCACGGCATTGATACCCATTTGCGTTTGGTTATGCGTAGTACCGTCAATTGCCACAGGCGCATCGACCGGCGTTACATTATGCATTGCCAAGATAGTAACCGCCCCGTTAATTTTATGTGCTACCACGCCGTGAGCCAACATCTCATCGGTAATAGCGTCTGAACCTTCTGCGCCACCGGCAATAAGCTGGTGTACAAAAGGATTGTTCATAGGAGGCTTGGCTAATCCCTTACGTTCATAATAAGCGTCTATTTCAGTGGCGGGACGCTCAGGAGTATCCACATAACGAATGGTGGCAGTGCCCAGGAATTCGCCTGTCTCAAACTTCGTCAAATCTGGAAACTCAGGCACAGGGAGTATCTCCACTTCGCTGGTAGGAGAAGGATCTATAGGCACTGTCGTGGATGTCGACAAAGGCGTTGCATCAGGGATGCTGATTGATTCCGGCAGAGAAGGGGCGGAGGGAGAAGACGGTTCAGAAGGCAAGCCTCTATCGTCAAGTAATAAAGAGCCAACTCCTAACAAAGCGCCACCACCTAATACTATTACAGCGTCGGCGATAAAGCGGCGGCGGGATAACGTGCCAGGGGTTTCTCCGGGTAGTGCAGGCATGGGAATCTCCAATTATACACAATAGCATAAAAATTACTTTTTTGCAATCTCCGTACTCTCTGTAAACATGGGTGTCTTTTATTTCCTACGCAAAGGGTCTTAGAAAGCGTGACGAGTCAAAAAGCTAAAGACCGTTCGGAGAAAAATGCCATGCTTCGGAATGATATGGTTGGCTCACGGTATGAAAGTTGCGGACATTGTATTTGCCGCCATTGGCACGCACCCAGTCCCAGCATGCGCGGTAATCTTGAATATGCTTATTGTTGCAGTTGAAGTCAATAGCTAGTCCCCATTCATGCATTGATTTGCCTGGAGGGTTTGCAGGATAACCGTGGTTGTAGAGCCAATTTTGTTCGTCCCAGCTTCGCCAACTACCTGGCGAAAACATCCAAGAAGGTGTGTCAGGCTCGCGGGAAGCTGACAATGTGTAGCCTTTGCTTTTAGCTAGCTTTATAAAAGTATCAACCTCGTAGTACCACACACGATTTACGTATATATTTGTGTCAGGTATCCTGACAATTGACACATTTCGTTGATGACCCGCAGAACCCTTATCGCATAATGGACGTAGGGCGCCTCCTTTATTATATTGCTGGCAGCCTTGAGTTGCTTTGGGGAGGGTGAGTTTATAGGTATACAGATTTTCGCTAGCCCAACCCACCATGCTAGCGCGACTTTGCGATCTATTCTTAAAAGCAGCCTTCCATATTGTTTGCTCAGCATTCGTTGCCTTACGCTTAGCAGCGCGTGTATAGACGGTATTTATAAAGTCAGTGTCATTTTTCTTGCCTAACCCATTACGGTACTCGTTGCTGTTCATGACCGCTTGGGCAAACCATTTGGCGCTAGCTTGTTCGACAAGTCGCGGATACCAGTAGTCATGTGCGCCCACGTCTACGTGACGATTAAATAAAGTGACGTATGTGCGATCCATAACTCGTTCGGTGTAAGGATGCAGGGCGTAATCAACACCCGCGGCTTGGAGCGAGGCAGGATTGATAATGTTAAAAGATATAGTGAACAGAAAGATGCATACAGAGAGAGTGTATGCTACGGTGCGCAATAAACGTGTGTTCATGGCAGAACTCCCTTTAAATCAAGGGTATTATATAAAGCTTTTTTGTATTTGTCAATTACGAGTTGTGAGTACCTTCTTGTTAGGCCATAACCGGCCATATCTGGTATAATCAAGTAACATAACAAGACTTAAACCGGAGGGGAAATGGCGAAAGATAAAGCGGCGAAAGTAACTACTGACGACGCTCAAACATCAGGCAAAGCAAAAGCCTTAGGCCTGGCGCTTGAGTCAATTGAAAAGCAGTTTGGTAAAGGCTCAATCATGAAGCTCGGCGAACGTACTGATAATGACGTAGAGACCACGCCAACCGGTGCGCTGAGCCTAGACCTGGCGCTTGGCGGCGGTGTTCCCAAAGGGCGAGTGGTTGAAATTTATGGGCCTGAAAGCTCCGGTAAAACAACCCTAACCCTCCATGTAATTGCCGAAATCCAAAAACTAGGCGGTACGGCAGCGTTCATTGACGCTGAGCACGCACTTGATCCGGCCTACGCAAAACGCATTGGTGTAGATATTGACAATCTGCTTTTAAGCCAGCCGGATAACGGTGAGCAAGCGTTGGAAATCGCCGAAACGCTAGTACGAAGTAATGCTGTTGACCTGGTGGTTATCGACTCGGTCGCAGCACTGGTACCGCGGGCTGAAATCGAAGGCGATATGGGTGATAGTTTGCCGGGTTTGCAAGCAAGATTGATGAGCCAGGCACTACGCAAGCTTACTGGCGTGATAAAGAAATCCAACACAACAGTTATATTTATTAACCAGATTCGCATGAAGATTGGTGTGATGTTTGGTAACCCCGAAACTACTACCGGCGGTAACGCGCTCAAATTCTACGCCTCTGTCCGCATGGACATTCGGCGCATTGCCCAGATCAAGCAAGGTGATGAGATTGTTGGTAACCGTACACGTGTTAAAGTGGTCAAAAACAAAATTGCGCCACCTTTTCGCCAAGCCGAATTTGATATTATGTACAACCAAGGCATTAGCGTAGCTGGTGACGTACTTGATATGGCTGCCGAACGCGATATTGTTGAAAAATCCGGCGCCTGGTATGCCTACAACGGCGAAAAAATTGGCCAAGGCCGTGAAGCCACCAAAAAATACCTCGACGAAAACCCCAAAGTTTTGGGCGAACTGGCCAAAAAGGTTCGCGAATCCGCAACCAAAGAGGATTAGTCCGTGAAGTACCCTCCCATACTGGTCGTCGATAAACAGGATAATCCTATCGGCAAGGCTTCTATGGAAGAAATTCAGGCCAAAGGTTTATACCATCGAATCGTGCGGATTCATGTTGAGGATAAAGAGGGGCGCATCCTTCTGCAGAAACGGGCTTCAACCGTTTCTAGTTTCCCAAACTGCTGGGATCATTCGGCATCTGGTCATGTAGACGCAGCAGAAAATTATGAGCAAGCTGCCGAACGCGAACTGTTTGAAGAGATTGGTATCAGATCGAAGCTTAAGGAAATCGGTATGTACCAGAGTAACTATGTGTATGGCGACAGAATATTCAATAGATTCAATAAGGTCTACAAGGCAGTAGTGGATCGGGAGACTGTGTTCACGCTTGAGCCAGAAGAAGTTAGTGAAGTCAAATGGGCGACGCTTGATGAAATAAAGCAAATGATTAAAAACACTCCCGACCAGATCGCTGACGGCCTTGAAGACGTTATAAACCAGTTTTACAGCCATGAAGATAACGGCAATTAAGCAGCAGGTCAAACGGCATAGTCGCTATAGTGTGTATATTGATGGCAAGTATGTATTTTCGCTCAATGAAAGTCAGCTAGTAACGAGCGGGCTGCATAGCGGGCAAGAGCTAAGCAGCGAGCAGCTAGCTGAATACAGGGAAGATTCGGCGACCGGAAAGCTATTTGATAGAATACTTAACTTGTTAAGTATTCGTCCACGTAGCGAATGGGAGGTACACGACTACTTAAGGCGCAAAGAGGCTTCGCCTGAGCAAATGGAAGATATTATCGCACGCTGCCAAAAACTTGGTTATATTGACGACCAACGATTTGCCCAGCGGTGGGCAGAAAACCGACGGCTTGGTAAGCCCGTCAGCCAGCGCAAACTCCGTAGTGAGCTGCTGGTGAAACGCGTAGCCCCTACTATCATTGACGAAGTGCTGGCAGAAGACCGTGAGCAAACCAGTGAGCGCGACCTGTTGCGTGCGCTGGTAGCGAAAAAACGTTCCCGCTACCCCGATGACACCAAGTTCATGCAATACTTAGCCCGCCAAGGTTTTAGCTACGAAGATATTAAGACTGTGTTACAAGAAGGCTAAGCACTGGCACCAGAAAGAGCAGCTTGCGGTACGCCCTGTAAGGGGTCTTTTATAATAACGTGCTTATTGGTAATTTCGATAATTTGACCACGATCAACCGACAAGCTTGCGCCAGTTAAGTTTTTGAGGATATTTTGCCCAACGTATAGCTTCTGGATAGTAAAACTAACGGTATCAACCGCGTAGTCGTTCACTTTGCCTAAGCGTTTTTTATGCTTGGTATAGACGGGTTTGCCGGTTAGCTCAAATTTGATATCCATAATTGGCTGGAGCCGAATCAAATCAGCGGGCAGCGACAATACCTCATGATCATTGACGGCAAAGCCCTGCGGTATCCACTCACGAATATCCTGGACGAGCAGTACCGATGGCTCTTTGCCACGGCCACGTTCTTGACAATAAAACCCAACAATTTTGAGGTTGTTGGGGTTGATGATAGGCGAGTGTGCAATGGCAATTTGCCCACCCGTCCTGAGCGATAAAATGGGCTGTTCAAGAACAGCATCACTAAGCTTAAGCATGCTACCAGTATAGCGGATTATGCAATACCTGGTAAAATTATGAACGTGCAAATGTCGTATACAGTAAGGAGCGAAGCTGAAACAGAGCGGTGGGCGCATGACGTCGGTTCCCGGCTAAAAGGCGGAGAAGTTATTGAGCTGGTTGGTGATCTTGGCAGCGGTAAAACCACTCTGACGCGCGGGGTAGTTAGGGGAACAGGGAGTATTGACCATGTTAGCAGCCCAACGTTCACCATTAGTAAGCAATACAACGTGCCTGAAAAACCGGCTCGAGCCTTGCGCAACATCGTTCACGCTGACTTGTACCGCTTGCCAGATCCTGGACTTATGGCACACGAGCTAGCCGATACTATCGGTGACCCAACGGTAACTCTCGTGGTGGAATGGGCTGAAGCGGCAGCTCATGTATTACCTGCCGAGCGGCTTATTATTCACTTATCGACCGAAAGCGAATATGAACGGCGTATCGAGGCACAGTGTCCGGATAGCCTCTCTTATTTACTAGAGAAGCCATCATGATTGTGGGGCTGCGCACCGATAAACCAGAAGCCGAACTCGTACTTTGTGATTCTGCGACTGAACTGCGGCGTGTGTCATGGCAAGCCCACCGTCAATTGGCAGAAACGCTGCATCAAAAACTAGAAACACTACTCGCAGACGCTAATATTCACTATGATCAAATCAAAGGTATTATTGTCTATGAAGGGCCGGGCAGTTTCACGGGTCTGAGAATCGGGATAAGTGTCGCAAACGCTATGGCTGAGGCGTTGGGGATTCCCGTTGTGGGAGTTACGGGTGACGACTGGGTCATGGCAGGGCTAAAGAGTCTCAAAAAAACACAAACTGTCTCTGTCGTGCTGCCAAAATACGGCAGCCCGGTTCATATCACTACACCTCGTAAATAACTATTACGCTAACGCTGAAAGGGCGTAAAGCGCGACGAAGTAGCATTGCTGACATACCATAATAACGCTAGACTGGCTACTAACAGCAATAATAAGATATAGAATTTCTTTCGTTCGCTCATAGGGTTTTCTCCAGTTTTGCACTTATAACTAATCGGTCAGTCGCGGTCCATAAAGGGGTACATGTGTATACCGTGAGACGACTTTCGGTGGTTGGGTCTTCGACTTCGACGGCGGTGGGAGGAACAATTTTTATATCGTCTACTGTATATATGTAGATTTTTTCGTTCCATACGGCCACTAATTTGTCGCCTTGTTGGATCTTGTCGAGATTGTAAAAAACAGCACTCGAAGGATTGTCGTAGAGCCATCGATGACCACTGAGCACAGTATTACTCCCGTTGTCCGGTGTGCTAGTGTGGGGACGGCGCCAAATACCCTTATCAAGCGCTGCGGGGTCAGGGTCGTCAAAAATAGGCTTATCGAGCCGAAGACGGGGGATAACCAAATGGTTAGTGTTTCGATCAAGGTTACCAAAATCTGTTTCGGCCAACGGTTTTGTAACAGCTGCCTGTACGCGGTAACTCACGCTCGGCCATAGTGGCGCAAGCAATACGTATCCGTTAATAATGAGGATGAGCACAAACAAGAAGCGATTGATAATACGCAGACGCTTATCACCAAGATATTTTTTGTTGTGCTGGTAATGCTTACTCACAGTGTTACTCATTGTATAACATAAATGTATTATCGTATTGACACGCTAGAACCTGTCTGTCAGACTTTGTGCATAAGCTCTTTGAAAGGCATTGAGCAGACAGGAGAACAGGAGTGGGGAAACAATATATGAAAACGACCGGCGCTTGTTATAAATGTCGGCTCGAGCTAAGGTTGGTAGTTACGTTTGTCGGGAGAATTACCTAGTGGATGATGTTGTACAACCTCAGCAACCAAAAGCCGTAATTCCTACGCCATCAACCCTTTCTCAATCACCGGCTGCCTCGGCGGGCGCTTCGACTTCTGATATGCAGCAGGCTACGCAAATCTTGCAACGAGTGGCTCAAACGTATCAACAGCTTATCGTTGGCCAGGCAGATCTTCTGGAGAGTATCTTAGTTACCCTGATCGGCCGCGGTCACTTACTGATCGAGGGAGTGCCCGGGCTTGCTAAGACAACCGCCGCACACACTATTGCAGCGAGTATTGGTGCTGACTTTGTACGTGTACAATGTACGCCTGATATGCTTCCGTCTGATATTATCGGAACGCAAATCTATAACCAGGCCAACCAAGAGTTTGTAACCCAACTCGGTCCCGTTAATCACCAATTTGTACTGGTTGACGAAATTAACCGCACCAGCGCTAAAACACAGAGTGCGTTACTGGAGGCAATGCAAGAACGCCAGGTGAGTATCGGCGGTCAGACCTATAATCTGCCACCAGGCTTTATCGTAATGGCGACCCAAAATCCCATCGAACAAGAAGGCACGTATCCTCTGCCGGAAGCTCAATTGGATCGTTTTATCCTCAAGCACGTTATTAGCTACCCGACAATTGACGAAGAAGTCTCGATTCTCAAGGTGAAACCGCGTCCTGAAGACCTGGCTAATATTAAGACTGATACAACTGTTGATGACTTGTTGCATTTACAGCACACGGCCGAAACAATTACGGCCGACGATCGTATTTTACGATATATCGCCTCATTAGTAGCGGCGACTCGCAAGCCAGAAGAATACGGCCTATCCGATATAAAACCATTTGTTGAAGTGGGAGCCAGCCCGCGAGCGAGTTTGGCACTTTTAGCGGCTGGTCGCGCTAGTGCGCTGATGACCCAGAGCTCATACGTTACTCCAGATCATATTAAGCCGTATCTGGCTCGCGTATTACGACATAGAATCATACTGACATACGAAGCTGAAGCTGAAAACACAACCGTCGAACAGATCATTGATCGAATCGGGAGTGTTATTCAAGTGCCATGACCATTCAGCAAGTTGTTGCTCGTCGTCTAAAGTTATTCGCGCGGCGTCGTGTCGTAAGCGTCTTAGACGGTACATACGATTCAATATTCAAAGGCAGAGGTGTTGAACTAGACAGTCTCCGTCAATATGATTTTGGTGATAGTATCCGTGATATTGACTGGAGGGCTACGGCCAGAACCGGCTCAGTGCATACCAAGCTGTATGCTCCACTGCGAGATCAGCGAATTCTTGTCGTTGCCGACACCAGCTCGTCAATGTTACTTGAGAGCCATACAGGCATGAACAAGCTCGATGCTGCCTATGGTCTGATTGTAGCACTAGGTATGTTCGTGCGTAAAAATCGAGACCTTATCGCAGTCTGTAATGGCAAGCCAGATGGGACGGTTAGTTTCAGTAAGTTCTCAAACACCAATAACCATATAGAAAAACTCCTACGTTCACTTGATGGCGATATCCACCGCACACTCCCAGGAAAAGCGCCTGTGATGACAACTCTTCTGCAAAGTGCACTACACGGACTTCGTCAGCGTGGAGCAATTTTTATTGTCACGGACAGTATACCGAGCGCAGTGGAGATCAAACCATTACTAACAAAGCTTTCAGCCAAGCATCAGGTATTTTGGCTACAGTTGGCACCGAGCATGCCTTTTCTATCGGCCATTGAGCCTGGCAAGCAAGTGGTTGATATAGAGACGGCAGCTCCTATTAATAGCGATCTTTCTCTGAGTAGTAAGTTACGCGAAGAGTGGTTTAGCTATCTCGAAGAGCAAGGTAAGCTTCACGCTCACGCATGTCGTTCTACTGGAACTGCTCGCGGCGAACTACAAACGGCTGAACAATTACCGGAAGAGTTGCGCATGATGTTTACTCAAGCGAGGCGTTATGCAAAGCGGCATTGAAATGTATCCGCCTTTTTGGATGACACCCATACGCGTCTTTGCAGTCGTGGCTATTATTATCTTCCTTGTACTTGCTAAAGTGGCGATTGCGCAACTTTTGCGGCAAGCCGCATTACGCGCGCAGCGGCAAGCAACGGCTCGTGCAGCCGCCAAAGACCCGCAGCTGTTAGCCGAAGCGTTAAAACAATTGTCGAATCTTTATAACGCCTACCTTCGCCGTGAACTTTCGGCCGCGTTGGCCGTAGAACAGGCCAGCGCGCTTGTGCGTGAAACGTATGACCAGGTAATGAACCATCGAACACGCTACCAGGCTCATTTTGAAATAGCAGCCCGAAAATTAGTAACGTTAAGTGAATTGGTAGCACGTGCCTATCCTGTAGAATTCTCTGACAGTAAGCACCCTATACCTGAGCAGGCAGTAGAGACCATTTTTACTAAAGCAAAAGAGGTGATAGAGTCATGTCGATAAAGTGGCCCGTATTGTTACTTTTGTTATTGGTGGCGGTAGGGGTTATGCTGGTGCGACGTTTTCGCAATAAAAAGTTTCCTCCGGTGTTTGTAGGAGAAAGCAGCGTGCTCACAAAACTGCCGAGTTACCAAAAAGCTTCCCGTCGCGCCATTCGTCTCCGTCGTGTTGAGCGCGTGCTGTTGGCTGGTATGCTGATTGGCTTACTACTGGTGGCAGCTCGCCCTCAAGCAATACTCACCAGCTATAACCAGCAAAAATCGCGCGATACTGTACTATGCTTGGACGTCTCTGGTTCTATGAAAGAGTACATCCCGCTAGCCCTCAATACACTCGAGCAAGTATATAAACAAAACCCCACGGATCGCTACAGTATTGTGGTTTTTGGTAGCCGGGCTATCACCGTTTTGCCCCTAACACGCGACCAGATAGCGATTCAGCAAAAAATCGATATGCTACGAGAAGTATACGAAAAGGATAACGATCCTAACTATCGATTTAGAAGTATACCGGGCTATGGGACAGACGTGGGTGAGGGAGTCCTAACCTCTGTGCAGCGGTTCAATGACCTGAAAACCTACAAAACGCGCAACATTATATTGGTGAGCGACTTAGATCAAACCGGAGGAGATTTTGATCCAGAAAGCCAGAAATACCTTGACAAGATCGGGCTTGTCCCTAAAAACCGCATCAATTTTTATGTCCTACAGCCACCCCTCGAATATAAGTTTGCGACAAGTCCTCAGCGAATTATGGCCGCTAGTGGGGGACAATTATTCAAAATTGATGAAAATAACGCCCAGGCTTCAGCTCGGCAATTACTCGACCAGATATTTGCTCAAATTCTCAATACAACTATTGTGACCGGCAAAAACGAGGCAGACTATCCATACCTAGTGCTTGGGACGACAACGGTCATAGCATTTGCTTGGACAATAGTGGTGTTCCTTCGCTGGAGGTATGTATGATTCGGTGGGTTGTGTTTATAGGTATCCTGAGCGGGCTTGGTACGTCTATTGTAGCGGGTCGTAGGCGCGGCATGTGGCGCCATTTTTTCTGGCGGCGAGTAGTAGTACTCTGGGCGTGCTTATTGCTTATAGTTGTCATTGCGCTTCTGCCACTCAAAACAAACAGCACGAGCAACGCAGTGAGCAACAGGGACATACTGTTCTTAGTTGACACTACTCAAAGTATGAATGCTATCGATGGGAGGGAGGGTAACGAAACCACCCGTCTAGAGAACGCTCGGCAGGATATGCGTAGTATTGCTGAAGCGAATGCGGGGGCAAATATCGGTATCTACACGTTTTCAGATCAGACAAGCCTATTCCTTCCCCTCACGACAGGGACTGAAGACGTATCTCTGGCCATAGATACGGTATATACAGCCACGAGGTTTAATGTAGTCAATAAAGTCGCCCCCTATAACCAAGTTTTCAAAGATGTAGGCACCTATTTGGAGAGCCAACAGCGCAGCGATCCTACTCGGCAGCGTATCGTAATCATGCTTAGTGATTTTGAAATCTACAATAACCAAGAACAAGTAGAGGAAGTAGTTGCCTCTGCCAATGCGATTAAAACGTATGGCGGTGGTTTTGTGGGCTTGCTTTACGGTCAGCCTGAGGGCGCAAGAATGCTCAATATAAGCTACGACTATCTTAATAGTGAGTACGCCCCCTCCTATAAATTATATGGAGATGATGAAGTTACAAAATATGTGGCAAAGGACTACAAACCGGTTACCTCCGTGCCTAACCCGTCTCTTGCGGATGCTATTGCTGCACAGCTAGGCGGGACAATCATCAAAACCCGCGACAGCCAAGCCTATGAGCCAGCTATAGAAAAAGCGGCTCAACAATCCAGTTCACGAGCTGCTCAAAACAAACAAGCTCAAGCTCTTAATCAAAACATTATCTATATACTCCCTGCGCTTCTTGCGTTTGGCTGGCTCTGCGTGAGTGACATTATACTACCAGCTTGGCTTCGCGTGTTTTGGCCAAATCGCCTTGTGGCAACAAAAAAACAGGAGAACCAATTGTGAGTGTACAACTGTGGTTGTCTCGACACTTGCAGCGCTTGTGGCGAATGACGGAACAAAAAACGTTTAGGAGAAGTTTCGTTATCGTAGGGAGTATTATCTTGCTGATTGTAGGACTGCCGGTTATCATCGGGCTTATAGCTCAACTATCCTACCAAAGTAAAAATTATGAGGTCGCTCAACGGTGGTGGCGAGCTCAGTCCATTGTGGCATGGTATGACAAAGATGTGCCACTCGCAAATGCCGGCTTGGCCTACTCACAACTGGATAATCTCACGCCGAGTATCGACCGGCTTGAACAAGCGCTTGCCCTTGCTCACCCTTCTCGTGAGTGTCGTGTTCGATGGAATCTAGCAGTGGTATTAGATCGGCGTGCCGACCAACGCAAACAGGGTCAACCCAATGATGCCGTCGGCGATTATGCCCGTGCAATCAATATATTAAGTGAAGAAAGATGTCTAAACGATCCGGAGTATCACGATAAGTTCCAGCAGTTAATTGATACGCTAACAAACAAAATGGAGCTACTTATCATGCAAATTAATGAACAACATCAACGTCCAGAGGAAACAGAAGACCAGCAAGCAGAAGAGAATACCACAGTGCCCGATGAGGAGAAAAACCAACAACAAGCTAAACGCCAAAACACGTATCAAAATAATCTTAACGAAGATCGTTACGATCAGCAGAGCGAAGAAGAAAAAAACAAAAAATATACTGAATCAGTATGGTAAGGTGGTAGTATGGCAGTCGTTTACTTCAAGAACAGGGTTGCAGCAGGCCAACAAGTAGCCCAAGCTCTTATCACCGCTCAGCAGTCCAACACAACGGCAGTAGTTAGCCTATCAACCGATGCAGTGCTTGTGGCGTTTCAGCTTGCCGAGGCGTTACGTTGTCCATTGCATCTTTACCTTAGCCAAGACATAGTAGTACCCGGCGGGTTGCACGTAGGCTCGATTAATCAAGAAGGATCTTTTAACTCCGGTAGTGACCTTGGGAATGGCTATATGGACTATTACTATCAAGAGTTTCGTGGGTATATTGACGATACGACAAGGCAGAATTTTTCCCAACTTAACCGTGAACTAGGCAATAGGGAAGTGCTGCGCAAAGAATTACTCAGAGGGCGTGATATATACTTGGTGATTGATTGTCTTGAAGCTACTACCGCGCTTGATAGTTTTTTGAGTTTCGCAAAAACGTTTGCTGTAGGCAAAATTATTATTTGTGCTCCTCTTGCTATGTCCAAAGACATGTCACACATCCAACAAATAAGTGATAAGTATTTTGTGGCCGGAACCATTGATTTTTTCTACGGCGCTGATCATTACTTTGAAGACAACACAGTTATCCCACGCGATCAAGCGATTGATGTAATCGCCAAGACGCTAGCATTGTGGCCTGCCTAATAAGTATAAAATTGCTTGTGGTTTTATAGGAAGGTACGTACAATACCGGCTATACGCTATAATCAAGGAGATAACGGGTGGTCAAAAAACACAGGAAAACACGGTCTAAGTCTCGTGCGGCAGCTGATTTAGTTGCA